>DATKWL010000193.1:0-3435 GCA_035529555.1 Dehalococcoidia bacterium
AGGCGCACTGACTCTGGTCTGTCTGCTCCTACCCACCTTCATCCGAACATCGGAGGAGGCGCTCAAAGCAGTGCCCCGTGGTCATCGTGAGGCAGCTTTAGCGCTGGGGTCTACTAAGTGGCAGGCAATATTGCATGTGGTTCTCCCTGCCGCACTGCCCGGCATCATCACTGGCTTCATCCTTTGCATAGGACGCATTGTAGGAGAAACCGCCTGTCTCTATGTTACAATGGGCGGCAGCGCTGCCATGCCTACATCGCTACTCTCAGGGGGACGGACGTTGTCGCTGCACCTTTTCTACCTTGCAATGGAGACAAATGCTTTCGAGAAGGCTATGGCCACAGGAGCCGTGCTCATTATAATAGTATTAATCATCAACACCATTACCAACTGGATTTCCTATCGTTTCCAGGCCAGAATGCACGGAGGAGCTTAAGATGGACCCGAAAATAGAAGCAAAACAACTCAACTTCTACTACGGGAAATTGCATGCTGTTAAAAACGTGACCCTGAATATCAGAGAGCATCAGATAACTGCGCTCATCGGGCCCTCCGGGTGTGGAAAATCGACATTTCTCAGAACATTGAATCGCATGAACGATATAATCATTGGGACCCGTGTGGAAGGTGAAGTCCTGCTGGATAAACAAAATATTTATGAGCGCAATGTGGATGTAGTAGAGTTGAGAAAAAGGGTAGGCATGGTATTTCAACATCCCAACCCCTTCCCCAAGTCTATCCACGAAAACGTTGCCTTTGGCCCAAAGATGCTGGGGCTTACTCGCACAATAAAGCTCAATGAAGTGGTTGAAAAGAGTCTTCGTGCCGCCGCATTGTGGGACGAAGTTAAAGATGACTTAAATAAATCCGGGTTGGCGCTCTCCGGCGGGCAACAACAGAGACTGTGCATCGCACGAGTCCTGGCAGTAGAACCAGAGGTCATCCTGATGGACGAGCCCTGCTCAGCCCTCGACCCTGTATCGACTCTCAGAATTGAGGAGTTAATGCAGGAGTTGACAAAAAATTACACTATAGTTATTGTTACGCACAACATGTTACAAGCGGCTAGAGTTTCCTACTGGACCGGATTCTTCCTGCTGGGCGAGCTGGTGGAGTACGGAAAGACGGTGGACGTTTTCAGCAGACCAACAGACAAGAGAACAGAGGATTATATTACCGGTCGATTCGGTTAAAGGGTCAAAGCCCAAAGGAGTTAGTTTAAATGCCGAGAACAAGTTTTGAGCGCCATTTACATGAGCTTCAGGACGAGGTTTTGGTCTTGGGCAGCATGGTCGAAAAAGCTATTTATTGCTCCACGGATGCCCTCAAAAACAGAGATTTAGAGCTGGCAAAACAGGTGGTTGCTGACGACACCAAGATTAATCACAAGCGCTTTGAAATGGAAGAGAAATGCATTGAACTCATTGTTACCCAGCAACCAATGGCAGGAGATCTAAGAATTATCGTTGCTGTGTTGAACATTATCGTTGACCTTGAGAGGATTGGAGACCATGCCGCAGGCATCGCCAAAATTGCGATTATGATCGGTAATGAGCCGCCACTGAAACCACTAATAGATTTGCCCCGCATGGCACAAAAGGCTGGAGACATGCTGAGGCGGAGTCTGGATGCCTTTATACACCGGGATGCCGAGGCTGCCAGACAGATAACGGGCGAAGACGACGAAATCGATGGCCTCTACGACCAGGTATTCCGAGAGCTACTCACCTTCATGGCAGAAGACCCCAGAACCATCACCAGGGCCACACGACTCATCTGGGTAGGACATAACCTGGAGCGAAGTGCCGATAGAGTAACCAACATCTGCGAGCGCGTTGTTTTTGTGGTTACCGGCAAGATGGAAGAGATAGGGGCTTCCAAATACTAGGGCTACCCTGAAAACAGCGCTAATGACTGCTAAAGTTTGACCACTTTAGCAGTCTGGATACCGGGGATAGCCAGAAGCTGCTGGCGTACTTCCTCGTCAACCTGCTTATCAAGGGACAAAATCATCAATGCCTGCCCTCTGGGTTCAAGCCGGCCTAATCGCATTGAGCTGATATTGATATCCGCCTTGCCGGCTATCATACCCACGGAGCCAATGATACCAGGTTGGTCGCGGTGGTCGCTGAAAAGCCAGTAGCCGCCTGTGGGCACAATATCTATCCAGTACTGATTGACTCTCACAATGTGAGTTTCACCCCGCATCAGCGTGCCGGCTACTGTTGTAGTTCCTTTGTCCGTTGAAACATCTACTGCGATGAGATTTGCATAGTTTTCGCACTTGGCCACCTTCAACTCCACTATCTCCAAGCCACGGCTCTGGGCGATATAATTGGCGTTGACCATATTGACCCGTTCATCTGTAATCGACTCGATAAGTCGACCTATTATAGTAGCCTTCAGCGCAGACGCATCGTAGTTAGCAATCTCACCCTCATATCTTATGACGATGGTGCTCAGGCGCCCTTCTAAGAGCTGTGCGCACAACTTCCCCACATTCGAGGCCACCTCGAGGAATGGGGTCAACACCACTGCGGTCTCCGGGGAAATAAGAGGCGCATTTACTGCATAGCGCGCAGATTGACCCTTGAGCACGGTCAAGACCTGCTCTGCCACATCCACCGCTACGCTGGTCTGTGCTTCAGCAGTCGATGCGCCAAGGTGAGGAGTTACAATAACTCTATCGCTCTTGAGCAGGATATTATCAGTGGCCGGCTCCTTGCTGAAAACATCAATAGCTGCTCCGGCCACCCTTCCCTCCTCCAGAGCTTTATACAGCGCCTCCTCGTCTATTATGCCACCCCGTGCCGCATTGATAATCCTGACTGTGGGCTTTACCAGAGCTAATTCTTTTGTCCCGATAAACGCCTTTGTTGTTTCTGTCAGGGGGACATGGACAGTGATGAAATCGGACCGCCTTAACAACTCCTCCAGAGAAACCAGCTCGACACCCACATGACGACCCTTCTCTGCAGAAACAAATGGGTCATAGACTATGAGCTTCATCTCCAGCCCCTTCGCCATCCTGGCAACCTCGGAACCAACCCTGCCCAATCCTATAATGCCCAGAGTCTTATTGCGTATCTCTATGCCCATGAAGCCTTCGCGACGCCATTCGCCCGCTTTCAAACGGGAACATGCTTGCGGAATATGGCGGGCAAGAGCAAGCAATAGAGCTATGGCATGTTCCGCGGTCGCCACCGCATTACCCGCAGGTGCGTTGACTACCACTACTCCGTGCCTGGTGGCTGCATCCAGGTCAATATTATCCACTCCGATACCGGCGCGACCAATGACCTGAAGTTTCTCACCCGCTGCAATAATCTCGGCAGTAACTTTGGTCTCACTGCGTACCACCAGTGCATCATATTCAGGTATGATACTGGCAAGCTCAGCAGGCTTCAGTTTCAACTTTATGTCAACATCAGCCTC
>DATKWL010000194.1:0-8759 GCA_035529555.1 Dehalococcoidia bacterium
CCTCGCCGAGGCAAAGCTCGCTTCGCTTACCGGTCCAGTGTTTGGCAACACTCTGCACTGAGCTAAAGTCGATGGTGGCATTAACGGTTTGACCCTCTTTGAGCTTGACCCACATCTTGTGCCCCCTCTCTTTTTATTTCTGGACTTTGTGTTTTTACTGCTTATACTTAAGCTTAAGCTTAAGCTTTTACTTACACTTTCACTTTTACTTATGCTTAGGCTTCCGTCGAGCAGGCTAACGACGTTTTTGAGGTGCTGTGGAACTACATCGAGGTATATGGCGGTGGTGTTGATGTTGGAGTGACCGAGCAGCTCCTGGACTGCTCTGAGCTGTGCTCCTCTTTCGACCAGGGATGTGGCAAAGAAGTGGCGGAGGGTGTGAGGGGACAAATCTGGAATACCGACGGCAAGAGCGTATTTCTTGACTACATTATAGAGCTGTCGGGCTTTAATGGAGAATAAAGGATCCATGGGGCTGAGCTCTTGCTTCCTGATATAGTCTGACACCGGTTTGGCCAAAATGAGTGACAGAGGGATGGCTCTATCCTTGTCGCCTTTTCCGCTGCGGATCCGGATATAACCCTGGGCCAGGTCGCAATCGCAGCAGCGGAGGTTAAGCAGCTCTGACTCTCTTGCTCCTGAGAGAGCCAGCATTAAAATGATCAAGCAATCTCGCTCGCTTAGCCTGGCCCAATTATCGCTGCGGTTAGCAGCCACCTCAAGCATTGAATTCACCTGAGCTGTTGAGTGATAGGTGGGTAGATGACGGGGTTTTGGGAGCTTTAGTTTGAACGGGGATCCCAGAAACTCAAGAAAAAGTTTGATGGCATGATAGTAAGCAAGAACAGTAGTGGGTTTGCGGTCCTGATCCCTGAGATAAGCCAGGAATCGTTTTGCCTGGTAGGGAGTTACCGGCTGCTCCCCGATAAAGTCCTGGAAGGACCTGAGGCGCTGAGTGACCTCCCGGCGATATTTTGGAGTGGTGTGCTGCAGGGATAGCTCGTCGAAGTAGTTGGCGAACTGGGAAATGGTATTGATTTGTAATTCTAGCATTTAGCAAAACCTCCTCTCGCTCTCGGAGGAAAGTATAACGGGAGGAGACATTGCCGATAATGATACTAATCGGCAATCTTGAATGGTTGAAGGGCGAGGTGAAGGTTGGAAGCTTCGTCCTGCCCTGGGAAACATGGGAGGATTATAAATTTAAGTGGTTGTGGTTGTCAAGGGGGGTTTGTGGTATAGTATGCTCTTATGGAAAAGCTTCGCTTTCTATGCTTCGCTTCGCTTCTCGCCGTGATTTTCGCGCTGCTGCTGGTTGGGGACTCCCCTACCCTGGCAACCGAAGATCCTCCCCCCTCCAGCTCTGCCAGCATCACCATCACGATGACCACGCCGCCGCTGCCGGAGTAAAGGAAGGGCGAAGCCCTTTCGGACTCCGCCCTCCCCCTAGATGCTGTGTTTAGGGTTTAGGATCTTAAAAGTTATTTCAACCTATAGTATGGGAATCCAAACCCGCCTTCATCGAGGATCTGCTTGATGGTTCGGCTGCCGCATTTTCTCGCCAGGTAGCTGAGCCAGGCCGCAACCTGGCTCATTGTTCCTGACATTACAAAGACTAGCATTTATGCCCTCCTTTTCCTGCTGACAAAGGCTACCAGGTGACGATACTCCTTGGCATCTAGCGTTACCTGGCTAGCCAGGTTGCCTTTTGTCTGGACAATCTGAATTATCCTTTTACCTCTACCGATGCTGACGACCCTGGCCATCGTGACCGCTCCCTCAGGCTGCCGTTCACTGTGCAAGATTGCCTCTCTAACTCTCATGCTCCTCCTCCGGGAGGGAGCTCAATGCCCCCTCCGTTCATCATTGAGGACCGTATCATTATGTGGGTGATGCGGCCATACAGGTTCCGCAAGGTGGCGAAGTCCTGCAAGGTATAGAGATTCGGGTTAACGACCGCAAGTCTTTCCTCGAGGACCCTCAGCTCCTCATCGGTGAATGAGAGACGATGTTTCCTGACCTCTTTTGATATTTCCATCCTAACGCCCCCTCCCATTCTTCTTTGGCAGCCATTTATGACAGTTCTGGCATTTCCACTCCGCCCTGGGAGCTCCTGTTTCTTTGTCTGTCCACTTGACAAGCTCCATCGCCTCATTAGTGCCACAGCTCGGGCAAACCGGGATTTCGCCTGTTTCCTCACCGAAGAGCTCGTCTGATTCTGCCTCTGGCTTTGGCCCTGGCTTGGGCTTTGGAGCTAGCCTGGCTTTCTCATGCCTGGCGATATTTGCCTGGTTCATGGCTTCCCGCATGGCCGGGTTAATCCAGTCTGGTGGGAACTGGCTACAGATTGTTCCGATGTCCAGGAAGATCTCGTTCAGGGTATCATCGAAGCAATTTATCCTGGCTTCGTGACCTTCAATGGTGACCTTTACTTCTGCGTGATACCTTTTGTCTCCGTTCATTTTCTACTTTCCTCCTTGTAGCTTTGCTACTGATATGAATTTTTTCGACACTAAAACGCCCGGGATATCGGTTATACCTGACTTAACACGTGCTCGAATCTTTGTCATCGATGGCTCACATAAGTCACGAGGGACAAGGTTGGGACTGACGATTTCAATATTTACATCATCCCGGTATGTGACAATTCCGAGATTTGACCTTGACGACTTGGCTGCCGCTGGGGTGACTGCCTGACTCAATGGCTCGATGACCTCGCCGGTATCCTTCGCCTCTGCGATGCGTGCCGCTTGCTGGGCTAGTTGTGTTAGCCTGGCTGCCTCTGCCGCCTGGACCTTTTCTGTGTGGTATTGATGAAGTGCCCTATTGAGCAAGGTAACTCCTATATTCAATCTGTCCAGGTAAGGCCTGAAGTGATTCATAATCCTTTTCTTACTCTCGTCCAGTGGGCCCGTGAGCTCCTTCCGCTTTTCCTCCGCCTGGTTAATAGCGAACCTGGCTGATATCAAGAGCTCCTCTGCCTGCTTTTGCTCAGGCTCGTTGGTGACCACCGGATTATCAAGCCACCTGAGAAGTATTTCCTGCTGTGATTGCAGCTCCTCGACTGCCGTTTGTGGATTGTTTTCTGTTGCTATCATTTTTGTTTAACCTCCTTCTTATTTATTCGCCGCTTACCTCGGTGCCGCAATGTGCGCAAGCGTAGACCTCACCTCTGACAGAGCTGACGCCTACCAGGCTATGATAGGTTTCCTCCTGGCATCTCTCGCACCACATCACCTCGCCGCCATCGACGCTGAGCTCCAACTCCTCCTCCAGCTCGCCGTTTTCGTTGTAGATATAACCTTTTGCCATTTAACCCTCCTTGTAATTTCCCAGGAATTCGGCGTATGACATTTCCTCTGCAAGCTGCTGACGTTCCCAGGCTAACTGCTGCTGAAACTTTTGGAAAGGACCTGCAAATACCGAGATAGCCGCTTCAATGGCCTGGCCGACCCCGGACCGTTGAATACGCCGAGCCTCCCGACGCTCACGCTGCTGAGCTAACAATTTACGGACCCTTTCCTGCCCGAGCTGGCAATACTGAGCCTTGGCACATAACCGCTTACATTGAAGCTGACCGCAAAGACCTTTCATTATTTCACCGCCTCTCTTTCATCTACGATTTCATCCGGATAGACTCGGGAGAAACCACCAAGAGAAATGAACGAGTAATTTGGCGTGTCAAGCACTTCACTTCCTTCATCGTGAAAAATACTTGTGATGTAATGCTCATCCTTGTATACCTCTATGCTGGCTTCCTTGATTATCACCTTTACCATTTCAAAACCTCCTACTATTTACTTTACCTAGACTGGCTTCTCGTCCCAGTCAAACGCTCCTTTCCTTCCCCTTCCCCCCAGCTTAAAAACCTTTTAACCCCATCGCGTAACCTTCTGGATTTTTTCCTGCCGGCCTATTGTCACCTTTGGACGTAGCGAAGCGAAGTAGTTTCCTTCCTGAGAAACTTGACAAAGGCAGGCAGGAATAAAAAAATTACCTGAGCGATGGGGTGATTTCCTCGTGACTCCTGTCTTTTCTGAGTGAGTGCTTAACATCACGAACGGAACGAGGTAGTGACCTTCCTTTATGTCCTCCGCAAAAGCAAAGATGCTTTTTCCTTTATCTTTATTAAATGTGAAAGCCGCCTTACTTTGCTTTTGCCTGATAACGGGGCTCTGGTGCTGACCCTATTACCTTTCAGCACCCTGCCCCCTGCCGCCAATGGTGACAGGCGGCACGGAGCGAAGCGACCGTGAAACCGTGAAGGTGAGCCACTGCACGGAGGGCACTGCGAAGCAACTAGGGTGCCTTCCCTCTTCCTTCCCTGCACCAGGGTTGCTTGGCAGTGCCAATTAGATTGTTCCTTGCGAAGTAGCAGGCGAACGAAACTGCCTCCTACGAATGGCTGGGCGGAAATAATATTTTCTGAAAAGCGCCGGGGCTTTTCACGACCAGCCGCACGTAAGAGGCCAAAGCAAAGCCACTTGCTTTTGCCAAAAGATGGAAGTTCGGAGCACTGCCTTACGTGCGAACGCAACCGGCTCCATCTTTTGGGCACCCACTCTGGTGGGCAAAAGTTCTCCCTCGTTTTCAGGTCCGAGTAGTAGGGGTTGCAAGAAGCATCGGGTGGGAAAACGAGAGAGAATGGCGTTGCGATTGCTTTAGCAGCGAAGCTTTTCCTGTAACGGAGCGAAGCGACCTGAGCAAACCAGCTTTGCGAACTCCGCTATGACCTCCGTGAGCTCTGGCTCACCAATACAGCATACATCCTGACATGCCTGAAAAGAGCAGACGGTTGACACCCCCTCTTCCTTCCCTTTAGTGTCAACGGTCTGGTCCCCGTCTCCTGAGAGTCGACGATTGACACGTCTTCCTTCCCCCCTTAGTGTCAATGGTCTACTCTCCCTCACGGCGGGGTTCGGCGTCTCCTGACAGTGCCGAACCTCCGCCCGAACCGTTCCTTGCTGCTCCCGGGTGAGCAGTTCGTTTGAAAAGCTTTAGCTTTTAATCGGCTGTTAAGCATTAAATGTCTCAACGGCTCTCGCCGCTGAAAGCAAGGTCGAGGTGGATGCGAAGCAGACGGAGCCCTTGTCCTTGCTTGTTTCCCTTCCTGATGTTTAACAGGCGATGCTTGCGAAGCAAGCCAAACGAACTGCGACTGAAGGCGAGGCGGTGACCTGAGCGAACGCCTCTAGTGAGCGAAGCGAACGGCGGAGCGAAGCGAAGCGAAGCAAGAGAGCGATGGGCCCGCCGAGCCTATGGAGACCAAGACGATGAATGGATTGGTTGGTTGGTTGGATGGATGGATAGATGGATACATACATATAGAGAGATAGATAAAATTCCACTACCTTCGGCGGGCGTAAGCGGCGCCGATGGAAGAAGACGTCCGCCAACGCCCGCCGCCTGCGGTGGCGTAGCCATTCCGCATCCGTTGGGTTTGGCGGTGGGGAGGGGTGACTCTCTTGCCTCTCAGGGCTGGAAGGACTGGTAAATGGTGATGCTGGTTATGGTGTTTGATATATTTCCCTGTGGAAGACTGGAACCGTTGGCTCAGCGATGAATTTTAAGGGAAAGTGTAGCTAGCTATGGCTATTCTACTACCTTTACCCTGGCAATCTTCTTTGCCTGGTGGACCATCCTCTTTGTGAGTTCTGGCTTTTTGGCTAACAGTTCGGCTTCGCTGAGGGTATAAACAATGGCGTTGTCGGGTATTCCCTCCCTACAGGATTCATCCAGGATAAAGTAAACCTCATCACCTCGATATAGGGCTTTTATGCAGTTGGCCTGCTGAGCTGCTCGTATACCTCGATCCACTTGATTTGCACGGACTCCGGCCACTCGTTGGAGAACTCGGGGAATGAAGGGAGACTATTGTCGACGTTGTTGGTGGGGGTGGCTGCTGACCGGCTGCTTCCTGCCCGACTTCTTGAGGTAAGGTCCTGCCTTTCCTGGGGGGTTAGCCACCTTTCCTCTAGCTGACCCATTGTCCCGCTTGGTATGTTCCACTTCTTACGGGTGGCTGGCCTCCCTGTGCTGCGGAGGTCGGCTAGTATCTCCTCTTTGTGCTTCTCATAGTGTCTGTGTTTTTCGAAGTTGTTTGTGGCCATGTCATCCTCCTTTAATTGACTAGTCTTTGCTTGACTATCCTTTACTTGACCAATACCAGTACCAGGATCCCCCTTTTTCAATACTATTACTGGACCTCCCACGTCCCAAGGGAACTGCCTGACCTCACTGCATGAGCAGGCGCCTATGTTGTGTCTGTCGATTTGAAATATATGTATGTGGGTGTCTGGCCTCGCTGGCTGGATGCGTCTTGGTTTCGTTAGTGTATTGCTGCCCATGATGATGTGCTACCTCTCCTGCGGCTCCTGGTATCGTATTGTCAGGGCTTCGTATATGGATTGCTCGGTGTCTCCTGCTATTCTTTCCCCCTCCGCGTTGAATAGTCCGTCACCGTTGGCCTTCAACTGCCAGCCTTTTATCTTGGCTATGGTGCATAGTTTAATGTTGTTCTCTTTGCTGCCTGTCCTTATGAGAACCAACGTTGCCCATGAGGCTGGGGTGGCCAAGTAGATGTCTATGTCTATGTTCTCGGTTGGTAGATGGACTCTCTTGATCTTGTCACCGTTGGCTTTCAGCTCGCCAATGGTGGTTAGCAAACCGCTCATCATTATTGTGGCATAGGGCTTTGGTATTAACACCATGTCAATGTCGTGAACGATTGGCTTCTCTCTCCTTATACTTCCGACTATCTCTATCCTTTCACAGTGTGGTGTTAGTAACTCCTTCACTCTCTCGGCTATTGGTCTTGCTGTCTCTAGTCTCATTGGTCTCTCCTTCCCTTGTGGTTCTCTACTGTTCCATGGTTGGTATGGTTGGTATGGTTGGTATGGTGTTGTCTTGTTGCCATGGTGTTGTTGGTATTGTCTTCATTCATCATCATGTTGTTTGACTCCCCCTTAATCCTTTTAACATCCCTTAGGTATCATTTGTCCCTACAACAACAAGAATAGGTGCTGTCATATTTCGGGCGAGAATTGGCGGCAATGGAGGCATAACGTTCCGATTCTCACCCACCGACGCTTGATTCGGACATAGCAGGCCTTGACGTCTCCCTTTCGGATTCGGGGCTGACCCTTCCGCCTTCGGGTTTTGACGCCGTTCGGGCAAAAGTAATGGGGTTGGAGTTTCATTTAAGCTATACCATAAGTGCGGGGCGATTTCGGCTGCCGACTTTTTTTAGGAAAACGAATCATCACGGGGCTCCCAGGGTGAACGCCTGGCGATACTGCCACTCCCGGAGGCTGTAGTTCGCATCGATGTCCATTACCCGATACTTCTTGCTAGAGATACCGCAGCGCTTGTCGGTGACGGTGATAACATCGTATAGCTCCTGGCCAACGTTTGGGGGAACGGTTATTTGACCCCCCTGAGCTGGAAGGGACCCCTTACGGAGGATAGCATCGGCTCTCTCCTGGGCCCTGGCGGCTGATTGAAGGTTAGGGTCATAATCCTGGCTGAAGATATCGATGCCGAGCTGGAGGTTGGTCCAGTCGAAGGCATCCTCGACGATTCGGTTATCATCAACATCTCTGCCGATGGCTCTGGCTCGGGTCAGGGGAACGGCCTGGCGATATTCGCCCTGGAGGATGACGTGGGTTATGCCGTATGAATACGAGCTCGCCTCATCGGCTCTGAGGTCTTTGAGGTATGCTTCATTGCCGGTAAATACCAGGCTATCGGGAATGAAGGCAAGGATACGCCTGAGGCTTACGTCTCCCCTGGTGGTAGGGGGGAGGGTAAAGTCGGGATAGAGGTTATCGACCGCGGAGCTCCGGGGGATACCTGCAGGGCTGGTGAGGTTAATTCCCCACCGGCAAATAATCTCCTGGACAATCTCCCACACTGTCTTGTTTGCGGGCCATCGCATAAGAAATCGTGAGGACCACTGAGAGGCTAGTCCCTGGCCGTCAAGGCAGAAGAGCTTGAGGATTGAGATGTTGGGGCTGGAGGAATACTCCCAGGAATCGAGCCAATATCTGCCAACCTCTACCGCCTCGTTGCCTGCCGTGGTCCTGTACCCGAGCTTCAATACCACTTCGCTTCGCTTTTCGGGCGGGGTGGCGTATTGGGCTCTGGAGTTGTCGAGCTCGATGGTGAGATTGCCACGCTTCGCTCGCAATGACACGATATCGGGGGTGAGGTCCAGCGGAGCTGCAGCTGCCCTGGGGCTACGCCATACTCCGTCGGGACGCTCAAGCCACCAATAGCCGGTGGTGCTCTGGAGCCTCATACCATAGCTGGAACTAACATCGAGGAAGGGTCTGGGCTCAGTGAAAGCCATGCTGTAGAAGTCGCTCTCTCTGACGGCGTGACAGATTAGCGGCCTGGTATAGGCGGTTGTGCCGGTGAACTTCTCCACGCCGACAATAAGAGTATTTTCGTAATCCTGTGCTGATGCGGGCAAGTGGCAATCGGGGAATTCGTAGGTGATGCCCTCTCCTTCCGGTGCGGTGATGAACGGGTCAACATCGGTGAAGGTATAGGTATTATCGAACTGCTGGCGATACAAGCCATAGAGGTTGTAGGGGTCTCCGGATTCCCAGGCGGCAACTACCAGGTCAACGTGGTCCGGAGTGTAATAACAGCCCGCCCCGAAGTTATCACCCCAGGGATGCTGGACACTGCCTAACCAGGTGTGCTCACCGGTGCTTTGGTCTGTGGTATCGATGACGATGCCGTTTTGCTGCCCG
>DATKWL010000195.1:0-8470 GCA_035529555.1 Dehalococcoidia bacterium
GAGGAATCTGTGCGAATTGCCCATGGTCAGGCAGGTGCGTGGTACCGCAGATACCCTCGCCAATGACATAGTGCAAATAGTAAAAAATTACAAGATAGACTGCGTCGTCTGGCCAGCGCATATGGGCCACAAGGATGGGTCCGCAAGCATAGGTATCATGCGCCAGATATGCCGCAACATTGGAGTTCCGTTACTGGCTCTGGGAATCGACCTCTTTGACCGAAGATATACTTCCATGGATAGCCTGAAGGACAAATTTTCCGAGTTTTTCGATACGATGGGCCTTGGCCAGAGTAAGAAGGGGTAATAGACTGCGATAGGTGTACAATCCCGACAATTATAAATTGATGGAAAGGCGGTGGAGCATGAGAAGTGATGCAGTGAGGTCTATGATGATGTTCTTCGAGGCCATGGGTCGAACCAAAGAAGAGATGGAAAAGCCCATGATAGCCATAGTCAACTCGCAGAACGAACTGGTGCCGGGGCATATTCATCTCGACCAGATAGCATCTGCGGCAAGAGAGGGGGTTATCGCTGCAGGGGGAACACCCTTTGAATTCTCCACTATAGCTATATGTGACGGGCTGACCATGGGACACGCGGGCATGTGCTATCCCCTGGCCAGCAGGGAGCTTATCGCCGACTCAATAGAGGCGATGATGCTTGCCCACTGCCTAGATGCTATGGTGCTGGTAACGGGGTGCGACAAGATTACACCCGGTATGATGATGGCTGCGGCGAGATTGGACATTCCTGCCATAGTAATCACCGGTGGCCCTATGCTCGCCCGCAGGCTCGGAGAAGGGCCTCCCAGCGCTCTTCTATTTGAACTCAGTGGCTGTGGAGCCTGCCCGGGGTTGTTCACAGCGAACAGCATGGCCTGTATGGCGGAGGCTCTGGGTCTCGCCTTGCCTGGAAATAGCTGCATCCCTGCTGTATACGGGCGCCGTCTTCAGCTTGCCAAGCAATCGGGTGTGCGGATTATGGAGCTACTGAAGAATGACATAACGCCATCGCAAATTCTGACCAGGGAGGCTTTTGAGAACGCTATCAGGGTTGATATGGCTATAGGAGGTAGCTCGAACACCATTCTTCACTTATTGGCACTTGCTAATGAGGCAGGCATTGATGTTAATCTCGAGCTTTTCGATAAGATGAGTCGCACCACGCCGCGACTCTGCAGCTTCAGTCCCTCGGGGCCTTACTTTATGCAGGACTTGTTCGAAGCCGGAGGGCTGAGCGCTGTAATGAAGGAGCTTTCCCGGAAAGATATGTTGCATCTCGGCTCGCTGACCGTAAGCGGAGAAACCATAGGCCAGATTATCGAAAATGCCCAGAGCACTAACAGAGAGGTAATCAGGCCCATAGACGACCCCTATGACAGGGAGGGTGGGCTGGCTATCCTTTACGGCAATCTGGCTCCGGAAGGAGCGGTGGTCAAGCAGGCGGCGGTGAAGCCGGAAATGCTCAGACACAAGGGGCCGGCGCGCGTCTTCGATATTGAAGAGGAAGCCGTTGAAGCCATACTGGGTGGGAAAATACAAAAAGGCGACGTTGTGGTAATCAGATATGAAGGGCCCAAAGGGGGCCCGGGATTTCGGGAGATGCTAACTGCAACAATAAACATCGTGTTGACGGGTCTGGAATCCGATGTGGCGCTGGTCACCGATGGCAGATTCTCGGGTGCCACGAGCGGGGCTGCTATTGGGCATATATCGCCGGAAGCTATGGTAGGCGGGCCGATAGCTATTGTGAACGAGGGGGATATTATTGAGTTCGATATTCCAAAAAGGACCCTCAATGTCAGGCTATCAAAAGCCGAGATAGAAAGAAGACTGTCCCGGTGGTCGCCGCCACCGCTGAAGAGAGAGGTGAAGAGCTATCTGAAGAGATATTCAGCCCTCGCCACCTCCGCAAGCACGGGGGCTATTCTAAGATTGCCATCCTCTTGATGCATCAGGACGTTACAAATCTCTTACATTTTCCCTGCTGAGTTCAGCCTTACCTTGACAATCTCCTGTGTGATGATACAATGCCACTACCTGATACCTATTGCTGAGTATATTGCTGCATCGGTATGCAGGGCAGGAAGGAGGTGAGGGCCTATGCGTGAGGAGTTGCAGAAAAAGGAGGCCCTGCTCTTCCGGAGCCTGAAGGAGGCGCTGGAGAAGAGCAAGGCGCTGACCAGGAGCTGCCTCGCCTGAAAGTCCTGAAAGGGTAAATGATTGCCAGTTAGGCAATAAAGCGGTTATGAAGGGAACGCCCTACGATTTCTTTATTCAGTTTCATCTAACGGAGAGATGCAATTTAAAGTGCCGACACTGCTACCAGTCCGGTAGGGTGTTGGAGATGAATTACAGGGAAATCTGCAGGGCAATCGATAACATAAAAGAGGCGGTACAAAGCTGGGTGACAGAGTACGATATGGAAATGTCGCCCAGCTTTCATTTTACCGGCGGCGAGCCGCTATTGCGTAATGAGCTGTTCCTGATACTGGACTATGTCAGAGGAAACGGCTTTTCCAGCGCTTTGATGAGCAACGGCACGCTCATCGACGGAGATACCGCACGGAAGATAAAGGAAACGGGGGTAAGCGATGTCCAGATAAGCCTTGATGGGCTTGAGGATACTCACGACAGCCTGAGGGGCAAGGGCTCTTCCCGGCGCACTCTGGAGGGCATCAGAAATCTAGTGGCTCAGGGCGTTGATACCAATATCAATCTCACCGTCTCCAGAGTCAACATGGAGCAGGTGGATGAGCTGGTTCATCTGGCAGAGGAACTGGGCGTGAGTGCCATCGCCTTCTCGCGACTGGTTCCTATCGGCAGAGGCAAAGGTCTCAGCGTCCAGGCACTCACCGCTGAGGAAGTAGCCGACTTCTATAACGGTCTTCGGAAACATAAAAGTAATGACAGAGTTACAGTTACATCCCGGGACCCACTGGCCGCTATCCCAGACATGGAGGAGGAGATACCTCAGACTGAGATGCCGATAGGCGGCTGTGCTGCCGGAGTGTTTGGCGTCACCATCACCTGCGATGGCACTGTCATGCCCTGCCGCCGCATGGACCTGCCGGTAGGTAATATTCAGAAAGACTCTTTTCGTGAGCTGTGGGCGGAGTCGCCGGTGTTATGGTCTCTGAGGAAGCGGGAGAAATATCATAGCGGATGTAATTCCTGCCGCTACTGGTCGGTATGCCGCGGCTGCCGTGCCATAGCGCTGGCTTATGCTCGCGCTATCGGTGAGGATGACTATCTCGGTCCTGACCCGCAGTGCCCTTACTATCAGAGTGCTTGACTTCTCTCCAGATTGAAGGGCTAAGAGAGCGTTTAGCAATCGGGGTGTCCAGAGGGGCGAAGCCCCCTTTGGCAGGGGTTTGGGGGTGTCCCCCAATTTCAAAATTCCCCCAAGATTGGGGGATACAGGGGGTTGAAAGTAGTTAATAAGAGTCTTGTATGTCTTCTATTTGCAACGCTACTTTTTTTCTGTTATAGTGCCTATGGTGGTTAAAGTATAGGTTACCAGTCCCCTGAAGGGTCTCTGCTTTGACGACACCACAGGCCTTGGATGACCGAACTGTAACCAACTAGTATTAAGAAGGAGGTCATTTAATGGCCTTACAAGAGAAGTCGCTGCAGTGTGCTGATTGTGGCGCCAGTTTCAACTTTACGGTTGAAGAGCAGGAGTTCTTCGCTAAGAAGGGCTACACCAACGAACCCAGGCGATGCCCGACCTGTCGTGAGGCCAGAAGGGGACAGCGCAGCGGTTTCGGTGGTGGTGGTGGCGGCAGCAGAGCCAACCGACAGATGTACCCTGCGGTATGTGCTTCGTGCGGCGCTGAAACACAGGTGCCCTTTGAGCCGCGAGGTGACAGGCCGGTGTATTGCAGCAGCTGCTACGACAAGAACAGACCAGCCGGTCGGCGATAATTTAGCCTGGAAATAAAAACGGAGCCGGGCTCAGCCTGGCTCCGTTGTGTCATGCCCGCAACAAAGAGTTGACGGTTAGCAGAACATTTCCACGCGGTGGAAAGCCTCAGCCAGTTTGAAGGTTTGCCCCTCAGCCAGCCTTTTATGCTGTTCCCTGAGCCCATCCTCCAGGTCCGTGGATGAAAAATGACCCACCTGGCTCTGGTGGCAGCGCAGTGCTGCTATCTTTAGGTCGAAGGTGTCGGTTATATCCGAGAGGTAATTCACATCATCCGCCGCCCAGAGCAATACCTCTTTGACCTTATGAGGCTTCAATCCCTCCAGCATCAAATCGGGATAAGCAAGCACGTCCCTGGCATAGGGGAACACTGCATCCAGTATGACCTGTCCCGCGATGCGGTGATCGCGGTGCCACATATAGCGCAGGTAGGGGTCTGAGGTTGCTACGACCTCGGGGCGGTACATCCTTATCAGGCGGACAATCTGTTTTCGGAACTCGGGCGTGTCCTCCAGCCCCTGGTCGGGATGGCGCAGGAAAATGACCTCTCTCACGCCCAGCACCCTGGCTGCGGCCAGTTGTTCCTGCTCTCTGATTTTAACCAGCAACGCTGGTTTCATATCGGGGTCGCTGGTGCCCTTATCTCCGTTGGTGCAGACCACATAGACTACATCCTTGCCCTCTTTCACCCAGCGGGCCACCGTTCCGGCAACGCTGAACTCTGCATCGTCGGGATGCGCCGTGACCACCATGGCATACGCTGGCTCGGGCACTATTTGTACTCCTTGAGAATCTCGCTATATACAGGCACTATCGCCTCGGCGATGTTAGACCAGCTATATCGTTCTATTGACGACCTGATTGAGTCGGCTGATTCAGAGCCGTTCCCCTGTCTATCAAGAAGCCCCGCTATGCTATCGGCAAGGTGAGCTGGGGCATTATCCTCCACCACGTATCCGTTCTGCCCCTGACGGATTACGCTCTCGATACACCCTACCCTCGTCGCCACAATGGGCGTGCCGCAGGCCAGCGACTCCAGTGCCACCAGCCCGAAGCTCTCGTAATATGAGGGGATAACGCAGACATCGGCGGCGCTGTAATAAAGCGGCAATTTCTCCTGCTCCTCGATGCCCCTGAAAGTAACCGAGTCCTGAATGCGCAGGCTGCGGGAGAGCCCTCTCAGCCTTTCCACCTCCGATTGGCTCCGCTCGTCGCCGCCGACCACCACCAGTATGGGTTTCTGCCCATTACCGACAGCGGGCAGGGCTGCGAGCAGTTTGTCCAGTCCCTTCAGCGGCTCAATTCTGCCCACGAACAGGATGATTTTGTTGCCGTTGAAGCCGAGGTGTCGACGCGCAGTCTCTTTATCTATGCGCTGGAACAGGTCAAGGTTCACCCCGCAGGGGATGACGCTGATTTTATCAGGCGGGGTGTCGTAATAGCTGTTAAGGTCTTGTTTTTCTCTCTCAGTGGCAGCGATGATGCGCCGACAGTCTAAAGCCAGCTCTCTCTCCGCCATGATGCGTAGAGCGGGCTCGGTTTCTCCCACGCCGATGGCGTTTTTAATAGCGCCCAGTGTGTGGAACATGATGACATGGGGCACATTCCAGCGGCGCTGTATCTTTCGCCCTACCCAGCCCGACAGCCAGTAATGGCTGTGTATCACATCGTAGCGCAGGCCGTTGCGCTCTCTGAAATCCTCCATCGCTGAGGCGAAGGCTTCGAGATGGGAGTAGACCACCAGCTTATCTACGGGCTCGACCTCTCCCGCCTGGAGATGGATAATCCGCGCGTTATCGCCCAGCTCTACAATGGTATCCTCAGCCGGGTCGTGGGCGCGGGTGTAAATATCAACGTGGTGTCCGCATCTGCCCAGCTCTCGGGCAAGCTCTCGAATGTAAACGCTCATGCCGCCGGTGTCCTTGCTGCCCACTCTGCCTACCGGACAGCTATGGACACTGAGCATGGCGATTCTTAGCGTATCTGATGTCATCCCAATTTTCTCCAGTTAACCGTCAACCGCAAGTAGTAGTCATTCGTCATTTGGTTGCGCGGCTCGTTTCGTTCTACGTCACTCGGTTGCGTAGCCCCGCAACCCCTGGCCGCAACCCCGTCCCTGCATTTTTCACTTTGCAATTTGAATTTTGCAATTGTATATCGGTATCTCCCTGCCTTTCAGTCGGTACTTGTATTCCTCAGCCCCTTTCAGGAAGTCGTACCTTTTTCTGCCCCTTGCGATGCTGTCCTTGATAGACAGCACCTTGGAGAGCAGCCCCACGCTTAAAAAGCCGTGCTGCGGGTCGTAGCCGCTATTGTAAAGATATACAGTTTTATTGTAGTCGAAGCATATCACCGCCGCAACAGGCAGCGCCGAGACTTCGAGTATGCCCAGCCTCAGCATTCCGGCCTCCGCCATGGTCTCCGCCAGCGCTCTGAAGAAAGACTCCATCTGAGCGGTCATGAAGGCTGCCTTGTCCGGCCTGCTCTGCCGCAGCAGTTTGAAGAAGACTTGCATGGCCTCGGGCTCGGCTGTCTCGATTGTGCGGAACGCAGTGTCGCCCATCTCCTCCAGCCTGCGAAAGCGGCGACCTGTCTCGCGCCGCTGTTTGGGGGTGAGCGTATTGAGGTATTCTTCGCATGTGGCAGGCAAATCGAGGTCGAGGGAGACATCCTGCTGAGTGCAGGCAACCTCGCAGCCTCTGCTTTTTGCCAGGCCTACCAGCGAGGTCAACACGGTGGAATCGGGCCTCAGCGACTCCAGAAATAGCTCCTTTATGTCTTCTTGTTTCAAATGGTCGAGCAGCGCCGTGAAGAAAGCCCGCTCCTTGCCTGAGGCGACCACGAAGTCCATGTAGTCGCAGACATTGATGCTGCCGATGAAATAAGCCTTGCCGTTCTTAGTCCGCAGCGGCGCTATGCCGATAAAATTCTTGCCCTCTTTGACCGAGCGCAGATACAGCTCGGACCCGGCCGCGAACGCTTGCCACCAGACCCTGAGCCACCCCGGCAGCATAAAAGGGATATCCCACTTCAGACGCTGTTTCAGGTCTTCCCATGAGGATTCCAGGCTCTCGAAGCTCTCTGCGGCAATAGCGTAGTTCATAGCTGTTAAGGTTAGTGTATCAGCTTAAATAGGGGGAATCAATTTAGATTGTATATCAACTATATAGGGGCGGGTTTCAAACTCGCCCCTATATTTTTAAACTGGGTGTTTACGATTATAATAGTCTAGGACAAAAAACCAGACTGTCAAGATGAAAACAAAGCAGGAACAGGTTTGTAGATTCATAGTGCGCTCTGAAGAGGGCAAACGTTCCGGCCTCTGGCTAATTTGGACATCAACAGGAGGCAAAAAGAGCGATATCTATGTGACTGTACGTCCTCTAGCGGGACGTCTCAAGGTAAGCATACATGAGTCAGGTCAATGCCAAGCCTCGTTCAACAGAGAGTTCATTTCTGAGATAGAAGACCTTGGTACTTGGACACGAAACTCACGCCATTTGCTTAAATGGTCAATGAGAGAGCTAGCGCCTGGGGTTGCTCTTGCAACTAGGATTATTGTACCAACATCGGAACTTACTGAGATTCCTATCTCCCCTAAAAAACTGGTTGTTTCTGTACCTGCTGCACCTTTTGGAAAGGCCGTTGAATTTGCTCTTCTACTAACTGAACCTCGTGCAAAGGTAACAGGATGGCCAGGCAAACGATCTATGGCGACTCAGTTAGTCACAAAAATGCTGTTAGCTAATGGCAACATTTTGTGGGTTGTTAATCGCACGGTCGATCCACCACAGGGCGATCTTGATAAGGTATCTGATATAGAAGCTGCTCGGAGAGGGATTGTTAGGCTCGATTCACATGATAGAATAAGCCTCTTGGATCGCCAACTTAGGATCGTGCTGATAGGTTACGATTCGAATGGAGTGGGATATTTGGCTGATGCCATGTCGCCTTGGAAGAAGTCTAGCGTTCCCTAGATATTGGGACAAGTGGTATTTCACTATTTCCTCTCGTCCAGCTCCACCAGTACCCCGTGGGTTGCTTTGGGGTGGATGAAGGCCATACGTGCGCCCATGTCTGCGCTGATTTTGCCGTAGTCACCGGGGTCTATCACGGGGAAGCCTTTCTGTTTCAGGCGTACGATTTCCCGGTCGAGGTTGTCTACCCAGATGCCGAGGCGGCAGACACCCTCGCCGTATTTCTCCAGCCGCCGCGCCAGGTCGCCGCCCACAGGTGCATCGGGTGCCACGGTGGGCTGCAGCAGCTCGATGGCGCAGCCGCCGATGGGGAACATCACTGCCTTGACGCCGGGCATCTCCACAATGCCCAGGTCCCACGGCTTGACGCCGAGAAGCTCAGCATATACCCGCTGTGCCTCCTCGATGTCCCTGACCAGAATCCCCACAAAGCTTACTTTGGTAATCATTGCTCTTTTTTGCCGTTCGCCCTGAGCTTGTCGAAGGGTGAAAAGGCCGTTCATGGTTCGACGGGCTCACCACGAACGGTATTATCTATTCGTCACGGGAAATAATATTTCCATCCT
>DATKWL010000196.1:0-2979 GCA_035529555.1 Dehalococcoidia bacterium
TCTTATCAATCACCGGAAGCCCGTTGAAATCGTGTTCTTCAAAGATGACTTCCACATCTGAAAGTGCAGCGTCTGGTTCGATCGTTACAGGGTCAGGTGTCATGACATCTTTGACTCGATAATAGATAAATTCGTACACGTTAAACCCTCCTTTTTGCTAAAAGGCAATTGAGTGAAGCTTAAACTAAGAATTATGAATATGGCAGTTAATCTTGGATATGCTGATTCCGCCGTGTTAAAATCCTGAGCCGTTGCTTCCATATTATCAACTCTCCTCCTGAAACATCGGGTCTCTTTATTGTTGTCCCGCAATTGCTTAAGCCGGGGCTATATTTTTCCCTTCCCCGGTCTCGTTATTGCGATGAATTTCACTTCAGTTTCCAATATCATGAAGTCTTCTCTTTTATGATATTATGTTTGCATGGAATGTGCCACCATATTCTTATCCAGATGATCACCATAAATTCAGCAAGTTAGGCTCATTGCCGCTCGTCAACAATTCCACCTCACAACCAAATTTAGAAAAATTTCGAGATTGCTTTTCGCAAAATTTCGAAATCAAATGCTTCGACTCAAAGAGTGAGAGAAGATATGGTTATGTAGAATAAGTGTTTGGTGGGAAGATAGGAGAATTTGGAAATCCAAATTTATTACTTGTCTAACATATCCCTCACATATATCTGATTGGTATTTTCAGGTATCACATGTAAAATAAAAAGAAGGTCTGCATCTCTCTTGGCAATACCATAGGCAAACTCAAAGGCAAAATCTGAATTTTCAGAAAAATCTGTGCAAAAAAGCACTTTCTTGTATTTCGGGTATTGCATCAGTTTTTTCCTCCTTTCATCCTACAACCCAGCTCGCTGGCTGTCTCAAATGCTCTCGATATGCTTCCTTCTTTTTCTACACTATCTTAGCATAATCCTGGCATCTACTATCCAGTACCCTTCTCCTCGCGGCATCACCTTCACTGGATTGAAGTCAAGCTCGGCAATCTGTGGTATATCTTCAACTAATGCTGAGAGCCTGAGCAGAAGATCCTCCAGAGATTCAGTGTCACTGGGTGGTGCGCCCCTGAATCCCTCAAACAGCTTTGTCATCTTGATGGACTTCACCAACTCTCTGGCATCCGAATCAGTAAGCGGGTGTAACCTGACGGCCACATCCTTCATCAATTCGGCATACACTCCCCCCATGCCAAACATGATGAGAGGCCCAAAGGACGGGTCCAGCGTTACTCCGACGATCGCCTCTATCCCTTCCTTTACCATGTGCTGCACAGTAACACCCTCCATCTCATCTTGACGATTAATCTCGGTAAGCCTGAACTTAATATCGTTGAAGGCTCTCTTTACCTCTATTTCTGATTCAAGGTCGAGCTTGACCCCGCCGACATCGGTTTTGTGCACAATGGTGGACGAGCTCAGCTTGACTGCAACGGGAAAGCCCACCCTCGAGGCTGCGGTAGTTGCATCGTCTGCGGTTTTTGCCATCAGCGTCTCGGCAAAGCGTATGCCATAGCAGCTAAGTAGATTGGTTATCTCTTTCGGTGAAAGCCAGAGCGGCCTATCGGTGCTCCGTGTCATTGCTCTTTCAATGAGCTTCCGTGCTCTTTCCCGCTTGATCCCTCGAATTTTAGGAATGGTCCCCTTCGGCTTCCTCAGCCATTCGCCATACTTAACTGCCCTGGCCAGAGCCAAGACAGCTTCCTCAGGGAATGCATAGGAGGGCACCAATTTGTCCTTGAAATCCAGTTTTGCCGTGAAACCCCGCTGCCCCATAAGACAGGCCAGCAGAGGTTTACGGTGCCTCAGAAAAACAGGCGCCACGCGCCGTATGGCGTCTTCCATTCCCTTATATGAAACAATTACCGGCGGTGCAAATATGACAATAACGGCATCATTGCCTTTGTCATTAGCCAAAAGCTTTAATATACCCTCATACTGCTCATCGCTCGCGCTACCCGTCAAATCAAGGGGGTTGTGAATCCCGATATCCCGCTTATTAATAGATCTCAGTTCCTCTATGGTTTCTGGAGTGAATTCCGGCAGTTCAAGCCCGTGTTGCTCGCACGCATCTGCAGCAAGTATGCCCGGACCCCCTCCATTGGTTACTATCGCCACCCTTTTTCCCCTGGGCACCGGCTGATGTGAGAGCACGGTGGCCACTGCAAACAGTTCCTCAAGGGTGTTTACCCTTATCATGCCAGCCTGGCGAAACAGGGCATCCGAGGCTATTTCCGAAGTAGCCAGGGCTCCGGTGTGCGAGGAAGCAGCGCGTGATCCAGCAGGGCTGCTGCCACTTTTAACGACTATTATGGGCTTGGCGGCCGAGACCCTTCTGGCAATGCGGGCAAATGTACGCGGATTGCCAAAGGACTCCAGGTAAAGCAAGATAACCCTTGTTGCCGGGTCTTGTTCCCAATATTGGAGCATATCATTGGCTGAGATATCTGCGCGATTACCCACGCTTACAAAGGTGGATATTCCCATATTCAGGTTCTTGGCATAGTCTAAGATTGCCAGTCCCAACCCACCGCTCTGGGAAAGGAAGGCGACGTTGCCTCGCGGTGGGTAGATCCGTGAAAAGGTGGCGTTTAAACTTACTGCGGGATCAGTGTTGATTACCCCCATGCAGTTTGGACCCACTAACCGCATGCCATGGCCCAGAGTAATATCGCGTAGTTCTCTCTCACGGGCAGCCCCTTCGGACCCTCTTTCCTTAAACCCATCCGATATC
Source organism: Dehalococcoidia bacterium (assembly GCA_035529555.1). Taxonomy (GTDB): domain Bacteria; phylum Chloroflexota; class Dehalococcoidia; order SZUA-161; family SZUA-161; genus VGNW01. The sequence goes on from DATKWL010000196.1 coordinate 2,740, forward strand.
ACTATTATGGTGCGCACTCCCTTGCGGCCGCACTCATCAGTTACCTTGGGCACAAATTGGGCTGGCACTATGATAAGGGCCAAATCCACACTACCAGGGACATCGAGCACTGAAGGATAGGCCTTTACCGACATTACAGATTCGGCATTAGGGTTTACCGGGTAGACTACCCCGGAAAATTTGTTTTCCATTATGCACTGGAAAGGGAGCTGTCCGACGGTGCCAGACTTTGTTGAAGCA
>DATKWL010000197.1:0-3847 GCA_035529555.1 Dehalococcoidia bacterium
ACCATTTCGAGTCTTCAGGCGGATTACTGTTTACATTTTTAATAGGGTCAAAGGCGACTGTATGACTACCCTTTTAGGCCCGGTCCTATCCCAAAGAAAAACATTGCTATCCTTAATTGAAGATAGATATACTGTCACTATAATTTTTACAAAGGTATGTGTAATGAAAATCCTCTGCTTGCAGGATACAGCACAGAAGAGCATCCTGTCGAGCGATCTGCTTGAGAAGATAGAGGCAGCTGCCCGAAAACACGGTCACTCTCTCGATGTTTTGGACCTGGCGGAGGGTGACCTCGCCTACTGCATCGGCTGCCTGCGCTGCTGGTCTTCCGAGTCCGATGTGTGCGTCATAAAAGATAGGATGCCTGAGATCGAGGAAAAACTTTCGGGCTGCGGTCTGCTTCTGTACCTAACGCCTGTCCTGTTCGGCACGTTTTCGTCGACCATTAAGACTGCCGTCGACAAGGGTCTCGGGAGCAAGCTTTATGCCGAAACGTTGTATCCCCGGCTCTTCATCGGCTTCGGGGAAGATATCAGTGACGGGGAGAAGCGCTGTTTTATCGACATCACGGAAAAACACATGGGGCTGGCCGATGTCGTTCATCCTGAGCTGTCCGGCGTACCGGTTGACGCCATGGTGACGAGATCCCTCGAAGATAATACAGCCCTGCAGGAAAAGATCACGCGGATGTATCTGCTGAAGAGGGCGGGATGATAAAAGTCTGCCTTGTCAACGGGAGCCCGAGCGGGAAGACGGCGACCTCGCTCGTTTTCCTGAAGGACCTCGACAGGTTTCTGGATGATACAGTTTTTCAAAAAGAGTATGTATCCCTCAATCTTAAAGCCGGGGAGGCAAACCCGGCATCTGTCATAGCCATCATTGGGGGATCGGACGCCCTGGTCTTCTCGTTTCCCCTGTACGCGTACACCCTTCCCGCAGCCTTCACGAGACTCCTGGAAGACTACTACAAGCAAAACGGCGACCGGCGTGCCGGAGATGGAGCGACCAGGGTCTATGCCATCGTCAACAGCGGGTACCCGGTTCCCGGCGTTAACTTCGAGGCATTGCAAGTCATGAGGAATTTCTGCAGACGGGCAGGGCTGACATGGCGGTTCGGCGTGGCGATAGGCGGCGGCCTGGTCGTTGCGATGACGAGGAACATACCCCTGGTCAAAAGGAAACTACGGAAGGCATACGGGCTTATCAAAGCGGACATTCTTGAGCAAGGAAAAAAAGACCTCGACGACATCTCGATCAAGCCGGTCATCCCCAGGAGGATGATGATCTACATGAAGGACAGCAGGTGGGCGAAGAGGTATATGGAGCGCAGACCCAAATGATAGTATCGGCCTTATTAAATGCAGGCTTTGTTTCTCCAGTCAAAGACCCGCGGTCTACTCCGACCGCATGGTAAACTCTTTGCGTTGGAATTCGGAGAATCGCAATGTCAATCTGTCAGTAATGATGACAGCCTGATTATAGCTCAAAGACTGCACATAACCTATGCTTCCATTTATTTCGAAACACTGGCACCCAGTTTATACAGTCTAATGCCGACCGCCATGAACCAGATCAAGAAAAAGGCCCACCAAAATAGATAGGCAATACCTATAGTAGACATTAGGGCCATACCGGCAACGGCTGCGACAAAAGCAGTTATTCCTAAATAGGCAACAACTTTATGGAAGACGCCCTTAAGCATAATGATGGAGAGAATAAGTACCGAAATAGCTAAAATGGCTTCGCTGGGGCCAATCGATTTGTTCTGGGCTACAAGACATTCAGCGGCAGTTACTATAGAGACGCGCTGTGCGGCAGTGGCGGCTGCAGTATATTGATCGCTAAGCTCAACCAGGCCCATTACGATAGGAAAATAGGCTAGAAAAAGAATCTGACATACGATAGCGACTGCGCTACCTATTGCGGCATAACTTTTATTTATATGCTTGAGCGCCATGAAGATAGCCATGAAGGTGACAATGGCGAAAATGCTGGGCCCTAAAACCAACGTCTGCTCAATTATCCACCATGTTCGATTAGAGCTGATGAATTGAAGTGTTTGAACTCCATCGAACTTTGGGTCAAGGTGTGAGATTAAAAATAACACAGCTGGCACTATGATTCCAAAAATGATGTAGAGAGCTGCCGAAATACCCCCTGCTCGATAAAGACCTCTCCATGACGGGTCCGGATTAGATTTAACTGCTTTTTCTGAATCCTGTGCTATCATGTAAATTTCCTCCTTTGCTTCCTACGTACAAATTGCCACAGGCAGCGAATGCTTACTTTTTTATGAAGATGTGACTATCTTGAAATAGATATTGCGTGTCAAGTATACCCCAAATGATTGATTATATAAAAACGACTAGTAACTAATATACAACCTCATTGAGTTTGGACTTGGAAGAGCGACTAACGCTGAGCATGAGCCACGCCGGGGCCCCCAGAGCCTGCTTCGATGCCAACATCACTTGCTCAAACGGGTCGCCGATACTGCGCGCGTCGAAGGCGCGGTCGCGTGCAGTGAGTTGTTAACCAGCCAGTATCTGATTCGACTGCCTCTCCATCAGGAATCGCACCAACGTTGCATTGAATTCAGCAGGCCTTTCAAGGAAGCAGGTGTGAGCCGCCTTGGAGATAACCTGCAGCTGAGCATTGAGTATTATTTCTGCGGCTGCTCGGGCGGAAGAGAGCGGAAAGGTACGGTCTTCCGCGCCCCATATGAGCAGCGTTGGATGGAGAATCCGCCCAAGTTGCTCCGTAGGAATTGGCGTCACGGCTCTCCCTCGACCTTTCCAGAAGGCACGCCTACCCCCCGGCATCCGCAGCACTTCCCGCCCGTATTCTTCCAGTTCCATCATGGCTTGCTCGATCTTCGCTGAATCAAACAGCGCATACTGTTCAAGAAACCACCGGCTGGATTCGAGCGATGGGAATAGATTCTGCCACATCATGCGCAGCTTCACATTCCAGGGAACCTCTTGAGCTGCTTTGCACAACCCGGCGGAATTGGCGAGTACGAGCCGGTCTACTTTCTCAGGATTGTCGAGCGTGAATTGCAGGGCAATGGCTCCACCTTGCGAAGTTCCCACGAGACTGATCTGCCCCAGACCCAGCGCATCAACGAAACTCCGTAGCCAAGCGGAGAAGAATGGGCGATCATAGGGTGCTGATGGTTTGTCGGATTCACCGTAGCCAACAACATCAGGCACAACTACCTGGAAATGAGCAGAGAGAGAGCCTATCACAGTGTACCATTGGATAGCGCCGTTACCGGCACCGTGGAGCAGGAGAACAGGCTTGCCACTGCCCGCAGCCAAGTAGCTGGTCTTGATGTTTCCAGCATGGATACTCCGTTGTTCTGTTGGCACTCCTATGCGGCTGATAAGCCCTTTCAGTATAGCGGCTCTGTGCATAGTATCAACTCACTCACACTTGACTGGCTGTCTAGCGGGCTGCTGATAAGTGGCGCAAGGAGCCGAAGTTTATTTTCGGCGACTGAAGTCGCTTCAGCCGCTTGATGCACGGCGCGAAGCGCCCGCTCCATCTATTGTATACTTCATATATGAAGTATAGCGCCTGCTGTGACCTTATTAATGCTGTTCATCACTCCCAAATGGGGTACTAACGTCAATAAAACGGTATATAAGCTAATATTATTATATATACATCCATACTTTAAGCCATAACCTAACTGTGATTCGAAGATGACCAAGTGGGGGGAATTCCAAAAGGCGCTTTGTCCATTTGCAGAAAGTACGCTGCACAATCGTGACTAGCATGTGCCTATTGATGCTCTTTGGACACAAGTGCCCATCTATCCTCTAAGAAGGACTCGTAATTCCT
>DATKWL010000198.1:0-3814 GCA_035529555.1 Dehalococcoidia bacterium
GACGGCTTACTCGGCTTGAACGGTATCGACATCTTGAGGGCTTATCTCCAGGTTCACCGCGGCATTGTCCATACGCGCTACCCTGAAAAGCATGACGACTTCTTCTTCCATCAAAGGCTTCTTTTCGATTCTCTGAAGAAACCCGACGAGGAAAAGGTGGCTAACGAGCTGGCAGGCAAGTTCAGACAGGCACAACTGGAGACCTGGACTAACCCCGCCTTCTACCCCGACGCCCTGCCCTTCCTGAACAAGGTAAAGGACAGGCACATCCTCTGCCTCACCACAGGCGACTATGCTCCTGAGAAGGCCAAAGCCCTGGAGAAAGCTGGGGGTGTGAGCTATTTCAGCTATGTTTTCGATAAAGACCACCTCGGTCTGAAGGGACACAGCAACAGCTACTACAACAATGCAGTTATGTCAACTAATTCCCGCCCCGAGGATGTCATTGTCATCGGGGACAGCCCGGAGCACGACATCGCAGCCGCCAAAGGAGCAGGACTGGCTATAGTGTGGGTCAACCGCAGGGGCATCGTTTTAACAGACAACTTGCCTCATCCCGACTTCCAAGCAAGAGACCTCCGGGAAGCACTAACATACATCGAAGCTCTCTAAAGCCAGTAGACAACCAGGCTATCTGCACTCTTAAATCAAACCTGTATGTCCCTTGACTGCGGAAGTATTAGGGGTTAGACTAGAGCGCCTGTTTTGGAACGGAAAAGGAGGAAACTGTGGAAATCAATCCTTCGGGATTCTACGAAATACTTTCTCCGCGATGCACTTTACTGATCTCTACAGTGGACAAGGAGGGCAGAGCCAATGCCGCTCCCTTCAGCTTTGTGACACCGGTCTCCACCGACCCGCCCCTGGTTCTGTTCTCCGCTGCGCCCGCCAGACATACCCTGGCAAACGTCAGGGAGACAGGCGACTTCGTGCTGAACCTTGTGTCGGAGGATATTCTGGACAGGGTATGGGTCTGCTCCAAGGCTTTCCCCAAGGGCGTGAACGAGATTGAGAAGGCTGGCCTCACCGAGAAGGAGTCGAAGAAGGTCAAATCGCCCTCTATTGAGGAGTGCCTCGGCTGGCTGGAGTGCACGCTGGAGTTCGAGAAAGAGGCTGGCGACCATGTCCTCGTGGTGGGCAAGGTAGTTCATGCCGAGTGCAAAGACGAGTTCATGAAGAAAACAGAGTTCGATGTCTCCAAGGCAAAGCCCGCATTGCACATCAGGGGCAAAAGATTCGCCGTCGGGGAACGCGTTGTAATAGCGAAGGTGGAATAAGCAAGCCACATTCACAGCGTAGATTGGAGCACCTGCTCCAATCCTTACCCCAAAAAGCGGTGGGTTTCGTCCTTCACGAGAAGGTCTCCACCCACCCTCCGAAATCAGAAATCATTCATATGCTACGGCTTAACCCCGCTGACTTTAACGCTAAGGACAGAATCTATGGCGTCTTTCACTTCACCCAAAGATGCCCCGGCGTTTTTGGCGATAGCATGGGCTGTGGGGTCGTTAGCCATGCACTCGATGGGGAAAACACTCTCCTCAAGTACTTTGACCTTGTGGAAGCCAACTGATTTGATTGTCTTCAGGTATGCGTCCTTCATTATCGCTCCCGAGAGGCAGCCCACATAAGCCTCCACCGAGTTCTTTATGGAACCGGGAAGCTCTTTCAGCAAGACTATGTCCGAGACCATCAGCCTGCCGCCTGGCTTCAGCGCCCTGAACGCTTCCTGGAACACCCTATTCTTTTCCGGCGAGAGATTGATAACGCAGTTCGATATAACCACATCGACGGAGTTATCGGCTACCGGCAGGTTTTCTATCTCGCCCAGCCTGAACTCCACATTCCTATAACCGCCTTTTTGGGCGTTCTCCCGCGCCTTCTCCAGCATCTCCGGCGTCATATCCACGCCGATAACCTTCCCTTTCTTACCCACCCTGTCAGCGGCGAGGAAGCAGTCGAATCCAGCGCCTGCGCCGAGGTCGAGCACAGTATCGCCTTTCTTCAGAGAGGCGAGCGCCACTGGATTCCCGCAGCCCAATCCCAGATTGGCTCCCTCGGGAACAGAGCCAAGCTCTTCCTCGCTATATCCTATACTCCTGCTAATGCTCTCAGCTACACTGGCGCCACCGCAGCAGGCAGTCTTTGAAGCACAACAGGAACCAGACTGTTTCGCAACCTGGGCATAGCCCTCTCGCACAACCTTCCTTATCTCAGTTTCTTTCATCTTGAATTCCTCCTCGATTAATCCTTAAGCATCTCTTTCATCATGGGTCCAAGCATGTTCTTCACCATTCCGGTGATAGCTTCAGTTCTGACCAGCGAGATGCAGCACACCTCGCCATCCTTCTCCCAGCTTACCACGGCCAGTTTATCTCCGGCTTTAATCTTCGCTTTATCTCTTATCTCTTTGGGCAGTACCATCTGCCCCCGTTCATCCACACTTACTAGGGAATCAACCTTACAGCAGCCCACCTCACCATCCATCGTCATACAATCGCACCCACTGCCGACTTTTCTGGTTTTGACCATTCCATTCACCCCCTAAAATTATTTATCAGAATATTCTGATTATTCAGTGTATGCTGACATTGTACACAAACAACTTAAGCTTGTCAAGCGCTTTTCTGATGTTAATGGGCGGGATTTTTTAATCTATCTTCTTCTCCAGCATCTTTTTCATCGGCTTCCAGTAGTAATCACGCCAGCCCTGGCTTATGGAATCGTACTGGTCTTCGGGTACCTCCGTCTGAATAAAAGTAAGCCGTGCGCCGTTCCCCGCTCTCTGCAGAGAGAAGGTGGCTCGGGAATAATACCCCTCGGGCCAGTCGCTGCCCCGCCATGATTGGACAATCTTCTCATCGGGAACCAGTTCCAGGTTGACACCTTCGATGTAGCTGCCGTAAGCCGTGAACTTACCACCGATTTTCCTACTGATGCTGGCTTTGGACTCTGTGAACTTCGCGTGCTGGCGCGAGTCCATAAGGGCCTCATATACCTCATGAGGGCTGGCCTTGAAGGTCACCGACTGACGGATGGTTTTCGTTATCATCCCCCACCTCCTTAAAAGCTCATATGTTAATTATAATACAGTTCTGATATTCAAAAAGAGACAAAAGTCGCATACAAATAACGGATGTTTCGTCATACTTACTCTGTAAAGTACTGCCAAGCTGGCGGAGGTAATGAGTGTATACCGCACAAAGAAAAAAACGAATTGAAGAGCCTGAAAAAATAGCCAGCCCTTTGCTCAGGACAGGTGAGGCATGCCGAATTTTATGTGTTCACCAGAATACTCTGAGGAGATGGAGCGAGCAAGGTATAATTAAGGCTTACCGAGTTGGGCCACGCGGAGACCGCAGGTTCAGACGCGATGATATAATAGCTCTGCTCATGGAGAAGACCAAAGGTACCCGGGCACACTATTCAAACTGAGATTCCGATACATCCAAATCAAAAAGGGCGACCCTGCGGGTCGCCCTTTTTGATTTTCTCCTGTGCTACCGTGGTTCAAATTATTACGCTAATCGTTCAAACGGAACGGCGGATAGCGGTCTGTCATCAGGGCTGCGTACGCCGCCACACGATAGGTCCAGCGATTCATACCTAAAATAATGTTATACAAATCCTTGTGGTATTTACCAGTGAACAACAGTATTACTGCCACAAAGATAACCAGCCAAAAAGTCAAACCGATCCAGCGTCCCCGTCCAGAGTCAAATCCCCAGAAAAACGCCAGGACGATATAGTGGGGTATTGCCAGAAGCCACCACTTAATCAGCACCAGACCTCGCGAGAGCTTCTCAGGGTAGGC
>DATKWL010000199.1:0-4065 GCA_035529555.1 Dehalococcoidia bacterium
GTCAGTGGAAGAGCAAGGCAATCGCCTGCTCTTTCTTATTTTTTACTATAGCGAGGGGAGGCTCCAATGGATGCCCCTGATATTGTGCATGTGGCAATAGCGCCCCCATCCAAGTCTGAAGCAAATCTTATAGAACAGGTATCAGCTGTTATCGACAAAAATATTTACGAAACACGCCTTCTCCTTACCGGGAAACTCCCGAGAATCATAGCTCATTACCAAAACATGGAATCGGCGGAATCGATAGCACATAAACTGAAAGACTTGGGGCTTCTGGCCTTTGTCTGTAGAGATTCAGAGCTTCGCAAACCCACACAAATCTTCAGGGCACACACTATGGAATTCAAAGAAAAAGAGGTCATTTTCAAAGACAATGGCGGACATGAGAGAAAAATAGCAGCAACAGAGGTCTTCCTGATTATCAAGGGAAAGATAAACATACAGGCTGAGACGGAGATAACGGAAACCAAGATAAGATGGGGTGCAACGCTAATGCTGATGGCAAGCGGTATTCCTTACATACGTACTGTTAAAGAGAAAATCAGTGACCAGTCGGGCCAAACTGAATATTTTGCCCGACTCTATGCTAAAGAATCGCCAGAGCAAAGCGTGGAAATACCCCAGCTTCACATGAACTATTCGTTCCTGGGGGCTAGAATGACCCCATCCTCTATCACAAATTTCAATACCGTCTTAATACAACTCAGGGAGGTATCCCCTCAGGCAATTTTCGACGACAGGTTGGCGAAAATCTCTGATATGGATGTGTCTCCAGAAAAATCACGCAGCAACCTAGAGGTAAACTGCAAGTTGCTTTATCTGTGCCACCTGGCCACAAAATGAACCACATGCTAAAATTTATAGGCCTGTGAACAACAAACAACCATCGCTAAAAATCAAAAAACTGCGCCCTGACGCCAAAATCCCCAAACGTGCCACACCGGGCTCAACAGGGCTTGACCTCTTCGCCTGTATTGAGAATAAGGGGAAAATTGCCCTGAGCACTCAACCCAGACTTATCCCCACCGGCATCGCCATCGAGGTTCCCAGAGGATACGATGTACAGATACGCCCCAGGTCCGGTCTCTCAGCGAAAGGAGTCGGTGTTACCTTCGGCACGATAGACAGCGATTACCGGGGTGAGATACTGGTCACCATGTACATCTTCGACCCCAATTACACCTTCGGAATAAAACACGGCGACAGGATAGCCCAAATGGTCATCAGCAGAATCGCCGATTTGCCTCTCGTCGAGGTAGAGGAACTAACTCAGACCGAGCGCGGCTCAGGCGGCCACGGCTCCACCGGCAAGTAGGAGCACGCGGCTGTTCGCCTTACTTCCTTATGACATGCACTCCGGTTGCTTTGAACGAGGCATAGAGGCGGGTTCCTGTTTGCAGGTTCATCTCCTCCGCCGATTTCTTTGTTATCAGAGCAACCAGCGGGAAGCCACAATCCAGCTCGACACGCGCCAGCGGGCCGAACAACACGATGTGAGTTATTTCTCCAGAGAATGTATTTCGGGCGCTGGTGGAATCCTTTGCCCGCGCTAGAGTGATTTCCTCAGGGCGGATACACGCACACACCTCTCGCCCGATGTCCAAATTCGCTAGTGCCTCTAATATCGCTCCCCCCACGTCCACAGTAATCAGGCCATCCTCATTAGAAGTTATTAGTCCCTTCAGCACGTTCTCCACACCCACGAACTCAGCAATCTTTTTGCTCCGAGGCGTGTTGAATATCTCATCTGGGTTACCTGTTTGCGGTATCTCTCCGCCAATGAGCACTCCCATCCTGTCGGCAAGTCGCTGCCCCTGGTACATATCATGCGTGGACATCAGAACAGTCATATCCGATTTCTTAATGACGTCGGTAACTAACTTCTCGATATGCGATGTAGATACAGGGTCGAGGTTTGCCGTGGGCTCGTCAAGCAGCAGAAGCTCAGGTTCAATAACCATCGCCCTCGCCAGAGCTACCCTCTGTGTCTCCCCTCCAGAGAGCGTCCTGGCATTTCTTTTCTCATATCCTGCCAGCTCGACGGTTTCCAGCGCGTTCATTACCTTCCTGTGCAGGCTGGGCCCCCTCTCTTTCCTTATCCTCAAGCCATAGGCAACGTTATCATAGACGCTGGCATTAAATGCAGTGGGCTTCTGAGAGACCATTGCCATCCTTCTGCGAACAGCAAGCCTTTGTCCTTCGGAATCGGTAACTCGATGTCCGTCAAAGTAGATATTCCCTGATGTAGGCTTCTCCAGGAGGCCTATCAAGCGCAGAAGTGTGGTCTTACCCGAGCCGGTAGGGCCTATGGTGATGAATACCTCGCCTCGCTCAATACCGAGGTCGATATTCTTCAATATCTCGGCTTTGCCGTATCTATGATGTATGCGCTCTACTTTGAGCAACATCTGCCTCTTTCACCTTTAAAAACCTGTTCGCCAGGACTGTCACAATAAGCGCCAGTACAACGAGAATGATTCCCAGCGCCATTGACAACTCGATGTTTCCCATTTGCGTCTCCAGCGCCATCGCAGTAGTCAGCACTCTGGTAAATCCTCTGATATTTCCGCCTACCATAATGGCCAGGCCGACCTCGGAAATAGCGCGCCCGAAGGCGACCAGAATCGCAGTTAGAACAGCATACCTGGCTTCCCTCAATACAGCCCAGACCGATTGAGACCGCGTAGCTCCGAGGGAAACAGCAGTATCCCTGATTGCAGGGCTAATCCCGCTCAAGGCTGAGATGGTCAGGCCTGTGACGATGGGTGAAATTAATATTACCTGCCCTATCACCATCACCTGCGGAGTAAACAATATGCCGAAGGCGCCCAATGGACCCGCCCTCGAAAATGCTAGAAATACCAGCAAGCCGACAAAAACTGTGGGCAGACTGTAAGAGGTCTGGATAATGCTTATCAATAAGCCCTTGCCCCGAAAGTTATTGAAATATATCAGGCAGCCCAGAGGCACGAATAGCAGCATCGCTATCAATGTAGAGCTGATTGAGATCTCTAAAGTACGCGCCGTTATGGCGTAGACCTCGGGGTCTCCAGTAAATATCATCTTTACTGCAATAACGAAGGCATCAGCTATCTCTTGCACGTGGTAAACAGGCTCCTTTTCGATGCACTCTTATTATAAATCAACTTGGACATGCCTGCGGGAGTGGCTGGTGTGGAACCCCCGCAGGCAGCGTCCTATATTTATTTTGGCGGTACCCTACAGGTCCTGCCCGGCGCACGGTGTGAACAGTTGCAGACCGAATTCCTCTACGCCGTATTCTCCAATCAGTTTCTGTATCTCCGATGACGTGAGGAAAGCCACCAGATTGTCTGCCATAGCCCTGTTTTTGGTGCTCTTTACTATTATCACAGAGTAGACATTGAGCAGTACCTCACCCTGGTCAACTATAGGAACCAGTGTCAGGTCACCCTTGAAGGCAAGGTATGTGCCGATATCGCTCAGGGTGTATGCCTGTTTCTCGTTTGCCAACACCAGGGTTGGCCCCATGCCGCCTCCACCCTCAACATACCAGGAGCCTGAGGCCCTGACATCATCGTACTCGTAGCCCGCTGCTGCCCAGAGTGACTTCTCCATAGAATGCGTGCCCGAGTCATCCCCTCTGGAGACGAACTTAACCTGTGAAGGATTTGCCTGTCCCTCCGTCATCAGCTTCTGGAAAGCCTCCACCGGATCCATCCCCTTTATGCCTGCGGGGTCCAATTCAGGTCCGACGATAAGGAAGTAGTTATAGGCAATGACTACACGCTCCACACCGTAGCCATCGGCGATGAATTTCTCCTCCGCGGCTTTGTCATGGACGGTGATAGCGTCCACATCGCCTCTCGTGCCCCACTCTATAGCTTTTCCTGTGCCTGCAGCGAGTATGTCCAACTCCACACCATATTCGTCTTCGAACATCTCCTCCAGATAGCCCCAGAGGCCTGCATCGTAGAGGCTGGTGGTCGTAGCTACCCTGAACCTTCCCTGCGCCTTTAAGACAGGCACACCGCCGGAAGTAACCGACTCCTCATCGCATGCCGGAAGCACAAAGGCCAGAGCCAG
>DATKWL010000200.1:0-10014 GCA_035529555.1 Dehalococcoidia bacterium
ATAAGCAGGGGCTTACTCAAAAACAAATCTCTTTGCGGCTTGGGTTAGCTACTTCTACCATCAGTCTGTACTTGAGCAGGAAAAGGAAGGAGGACAATAGATGCCAGTAGAAGCACGTGCCATGAAGGACCTCCGGGGCTACTTTAGTGCCGCCCAGGTTGAGGCTATGATTGAGGGCTGCAACAACCTGCGGGACCGTCTGCTGATAAGGTTGCTGTGGCGGACCGGGATGAGAATATCGGAGCTCGTCCGTCCTGGTAATGACCGGAGCCCGGTACTCGGCTTGAGGGTAACGGATATCCTGTGGCAGGACAATGCCCTCATCATCAGGCACGCCAAGAGGAAGGGTAACCCCCCACGCCGGATAGATATTGACCAGGGTACCCTGGGTATGATCAGGGAATATCTGGGGAAGCGAGGTGGGAACTCTGAGTTTGTGATAAACCTCGGCCGGCAGATGGCATACCTGGTGGTAAGGCAAGCCGCCGAGCGAATAGGGATAACCGAGGTCGGGGATCCACTGGTATCACAGCGCCGGCATCCCCATCCCCATCACCTGAGACATAGCCTGGCAGTCCACAGTGTCAGGGTTACCAAAGGCAACTATGGTGACCTCATCCGGCTACAATCACAGCTGGGACACGCTTCTCTGTCAACCACCGCCAGCTATGTCCAGTTCAGCGATGAGGAGCAAAGGAAGTGGTATGACGATCTGTGGAATAAGGAGAAGGAGGAGAAGTAATATGCTAAAGATTGGACGGTACGGGATAGATTTCGGTCTCACCTTTTGGTTCCAAACCCGGGTGCCGACCCGGGTCCGGCACTTTCTATGCTTTTGGTTCATCAAGGAGGCCAGGCCAACTGACCACGATAAGACTCCACAATTCCCCTTCTGGACACCAATGGAGCACGAGGGTAGAAAGTATCGCTACTGTAAAGCCGGTGAGGATATTGTGGTAAATGACCTGGTAAAGGAGAATGAGTAAATGGTAACTGAATTAAAGATAACAAGGCAGCGGGGTGGCAACCGTCATCCGCTATCGGTCAGGGGCTTTATCCAGGGGTACCTGGCTGCCAATGGAGACGATTATATCTCATCAATGCACCGGGCATATAAGATGGAGCTGGACCTAATAGCCATGGATAAAGGCCGGCGGTACCGGTATAACAAGCCCAGGTATCATAGCTTTGAGTGTGCTGTCCGGAGCCTGGCCAGGGAGGGTATAATTGAGTTCTCGGGCAGGGAAGAAGAGTCCGACTCCCCCCAGTTTGAGAACTGGCCGCAGAAGCCCATGCGTAGATACTACCGGTTGACGTAGTGGCCAGCAAACCCGAGGCCCTGTAATCGAAATCTGACTACCTGGGATTGACTTTGCGTGGTATAATACCTCTCAATGAGAGTCTTAACGATTCAGTGCCGGTGGCAGCAGTGCCAGGGTAACCTCGCTTTAGACGAAAAGACCGGGGAAACCCGTTGCCTCCGGTGTAACCGGGAGCATACCGAGAGCGGGAAACTAATCCTACCCAAAGTGGGAAAGAAGCTCCACCCCTACGCCAAAAAGCATAAGGGAGCTTATCGCCGCCGCAAAGAGAAGAGCTAGCCAGTGAGCTAGCCCTTGCTTGTTTTTAGCCTCTATACTATATCAATATTAGCTTCTATACTATATCAATTATTAGCCTCAAAAAAATATTTTCAAAAATCTCAGAAAATAGCCTCTAAACGCTTGACATTCTAGGACTGTTCAATTATTCTAATATGGTAACCTCAATTCTGTGGTAAAAATAGCTATATTTACAGGATTGACTTTACACTGTAGAGTATAATCGGATAATAGAGGGGAGTTGATTAGAGCTAATTTTATCAGTCCTAAATTGGATTGCTAGCCTAGCAAGCTAGAGCAGATTAAAAAATGATTTTTTATAGCTGAATAGGTGTAAAAACCGAAACGCTATCAATTGTCAATATAGTGCCTTATGGGTGGTTAGGTGTGCCAGACGCTAAATATAATGGAGAGGTGATAATTTAGCTATGGAGAATAACACGCCTAACTATATCAAGTCTTTACTTATGCCTAACCCCCAAAAAGCAACCGCTAGACGGGTGTGGGGGATAGAGCTAGAGACTGTCTGGCTTCCGTTTTTTACCGCCACCAATGCTCAGGGTGGTTCTGCTATCCCGTCTGATGCACTTGGCGCACCTTTACGACTTGGCTATATGCCTGATGGTTCTGTTAAGTTTACCAAGACAGGCAGACCCGTTACCAAAGTGGTAAAGGAACTGGCGGAAAGTGTCCGTATGGTAAAGGATAACTTTACAGCGGGGCTTCTGGCTTATGCTGGCAAAGTCTTTGAGGATAACCCCACAGGCTATAAGCTACAAATTGAACAGGCTAGGATAGCTGGAGAGCCTATCACCCTCAGAGATAACGCTAACTTGTCTAAAGCCATAGCAGACGCTAGAGAGCAAGCCATAGCGGAAGTTATGGCGGAAGCGGAAGCCAAAGCGGAAGCGGAAGCGGAAGTGCCAGCAAAGGAACTGGCAAAGAGCAAAGAGCCAGCAAGGGAAACTGTGGGAGTTACAAGCTAACTCCTAATTACTAGCGTCTGGCATACCTAACCGCTCATAAGGCGGAAAGTAGGAGAGATGGTAAAGCCAAAATGGGTAACGCCTAACCGTCAAGCCTACTTGGTTAAGCTCTGGGCAGAATACGGCAATAAGTGCCTCTATGGGCATAACGCTTGCCCGATAGCTAGTCATTATGTCTATTTTGAGCCTAAAGCGGAAACTATAGCTGTGCCTATCAAGCTACCTTGCCACGATGCGGATAATAACCCCATTAAAGTAGACGGCAAGCAATTATATTTAACCGTCTACGGCACAAAAACGGTAGCGACTCAAGTCAAAAAAATAGCTAGGCTTTACGAGTTAAAATCAGAGCTAGTTATAAAAGACTGGCAAGCTAGCGATAGGGAACAAGATACAGCCGACTGGCTAGAGGAACAGAAACGCTTACACAGTCTAGCCGAAAGACGCCAGCCGATTAGAGGGCAATTCAGCAATATAGCTAAAGATGTATATTTTAGCCAACAGCCATCTTATTACTTGTTAGGGCTAGGCATAAGCGGGCTAACCTTTAAGCCATTTGCCAGAATAAGGCTAGCCAGTAGTTATCTTAACCTCTTTATAGACATAGGTGACACGCTAAAGGGTGTTAGTAAAAACAAAAAACGCAAAGCTATGCGATACGGAAAACATCTACCCTTAGAAACACAGCGAGAGCTTAACCAAGTTTGTGAGTTAGCGGTAACGCATTATCTAGAGAATTAAACAAAGCGGAAAGACACCCCGTTTACTAAGGGTGTCTTTTTGTTTTCAGCCGATATTAAAACAAAGCGGAAGGACACCCCGTTTACTAGGGGTGTCTTTTTGCTTTCAGCCCCCCATTATAGGGGGGCTTTTTATTAAAGAGGGGGCGAAGCCCCTCTTTGAAAGGAGTCGACATGGTTACAGCTTTTACTACAGGTCGATTGCTGATGACCTGCGGAGTCAAGGAAGAGGTTATCGCAGACCAACAGTTTTCCCAGTTTGTGGCCAAAAGCCTTGCCCGCCACAAGCTGGGGGACTGGGGAGACCTCAGCATCGAGGACCAGGTGGAGAATGAGCTAAGCCTCAAAGCTGGCTACCGGCTACTCTCTGCCTATGAGGCCAAGGGGTTACCCAAAATCTGGATAATTACCGAGGCGGACAGGTCGGTGACCACTATCCTCTTCCCCAGCGAGTATTAGTCCCCTGACTCGGGCACTTAGCTCAAAGTTAAGTGCCCGAGATGAGCGGATTAACGCTCAAGTAAAGGAGGTGAAACCGTGGCGAGAATCTTTGTTTACGACACAAGGGAGTTTCCGGATCCAGACCCGACTATGTCACCGGACGAAGTCAGGCAATCAATGACCAACTTCTTCCCCGAGCTGGCCAACGCTGAAATTAAGCAAGGCAAGCGGGGTGAGGATGACATCGTTGAGTTTAAGAAGCGAGTCGGCACCAAGGGGGAATAGTGAACGAAGCTGAGAATATTGAGAGAGTCGTCCGCTCCTTAAGGAAAGTGCCTGCAAAACATCTCCGGATAATTGAGCTGGCCAATCAGATACCCATAAAGTACGGGGAGCTGGACTATGCCGAGGTGGCAGAGCGGCAGCCGGAGATAAACCTGGCGATCACGGAGGCTAAGGTTTATGGCTCGCATACGATTCAAGCAGTAGACGCCCTAATCCGGCTGCAGGGCAGGGAAGAGGATTAAGTGTGGGATTTAGATACCATCATTCGCGACAATAACCAGGCTGCCCTGGATTGGATGATGCGAGGTGCGAAGGTTGAAGAGGCCCAGTCCCCGATGCCCAAGACCTGGCCTCTAACACTTCTCGCCGACAAACTAAATGCCGGTCCGCCTCTTATTTCCGAAATCTGTAATTGCCTCGACAACATTGATGCTGGGAAGGCCTTCCTGGAACTAATTGAGGTATTTCTTCCCGAACACGAGGAAGAAATAATGATGGAACCCAGAAACCGGCGGGTATATAGATTCGGTTACCTCTTCGGGAAGCAATACTACCCGCTCCCTCTGAACACCTCATGCGGGACAAGGGACCTCCTGGAATGTATGCCGGTAGAGCTGCTGGGGATGTCCTACTCAGCATACCATGGACTTGAGTTGCGCCCGGGCTATCTCCTGCTGCTGGCGCTTGTAATCTATCCATATGAAGGCGACTGGAGAGACGAAGATGATGACAATGTGCCCTTTGACCCCGCGGCGACTTTACCAACCGGGAAATATGAACCATCTGCCAGTGATATAAATTGGGTAAGGAGCTTGGTGGCATCTCTGTCGGTTGGCGGCATATGGGCTGCACCAATGGGTTTTACCATGGTCAAGGTGGCTGAAAACAAAATCGAATTGAGAGAGGCTAAAGACACTCCTGAAGTAAAAGAAACCATACTCCGCACATTATTGATCGCAAAGAGAGTAGGAATCGAGGTGGAGTACTCCAGTAGTGGCAGAACATCCCAGGCGAAACTAAACGGGGCCAGGGTACCGCTTCTTGACATGGTCCGGAATATGGTCGGGGTCGAGATAGCCAGCCCTATTCCCGCAGCTGGCTGGCAGCCAGAAGAGTTACACCGGATAACGGACGGGACACCCCACAACGGAGTCGGTGACTTCGCCGACTGGGTGTGCTCTAAAACGGGGTGCGTCATGCTGGACTCGAGCTTTGACAATGTGCATTTCATAGAAGGCACGAGCGAACCGGTATTCAAGTGGACCAGGCATAATGTCGTGACCTTGACGGAACAGTGGCCCAAGGTGCAGCAGATCCGCAGAAACATCGACAACTTAGTAGACTGGCTGGAAGCTGACCAGATAAATAACTTCAGGGAGCTTCTGGATTTTATACTAAAACGTAATCCAAAGAACACGGAAGATACAGGGGGCTACGACCCCTGGGCGCATTTCTGTGAATTAGACCAACAAGAGGAGGACGACGAAGATGACGAAGACGAATGACACTCCCCCCGCTTTTAGCTGGGCTGTGCCAAAAGAGCTAGGGATACCACCGGACTCCCTTAGGCTTCGCCTCGACTTTTTCCACCAGTCAACGGTAATGACCTCCTTTACGGGGGATACGGTTGTTACTACCCAAGTCGACGCGATGGATGTGGCTCATGCCCTGGCCAGCGACCTGTCGTTTGGCACAGGGTTATTACCGCCGGGGGCACTCTGGTGGCAAAATACCAAGCAGGGCCCAATCTTTGCGCTGTATTATGAACAGAAGGTGCGCAAAATCGCTCTCCAGGAAGATATTAACAAACCGCCACGCCGATTTACAATACCGCTGCCCGGGTTAATCTTCCTGTGTTCGCCTGGTAAACCACCGTGGGTTTTTGCGGTGAAGAAGAAACCGACCAAGGAAACGGATATCGTCTACAAAGCACCCCTCTGCAATATATTCCAAAATGGCAGGTCATGTCCGGGAAGCCATAGATATCCAACCCGGGTTGCAGACATAGCAGAGTCGTTCTTTGTATCCTTCTTCACCGCAACGGCTGACCTGAGAGACAGGTCGATTAGGTTTCCGCAAAATGTAATCCGTTTATGGGAATTCCTGGACAAGAAGAGGACGTTCCCTAAAGATGACCTGGTTCAACATGGCACCGTGAAGGACTTAATGCAATATGAGTAACCCCGTCGGATACCTGGTGAATTATCCCGGAGGTATCTCCGGGGAAAGAGGCCTTTACTATGACTATATCATGGCCTCCAACGGAGTTTTCATTGAGGTTGAAAGTCCGCTTATCACAGCCAGAATACCGGTTGCCGAGTGTGAAATCAGAGGTCTAGCCCCTATTGGGACGAAGATATCCCTGCTCTACGGGAGCATCCCGCAGCGGTTCTTCGACCTGGCACTCAATTTATTCCTGACAGATATTTCCTCCGAGCATTATGTGGCGATAGTCGGGGATAGAGGATACCACTTTTACATACCGGTGCAGGACAAGTCAGCTGATGGCGTTGTCTATGAGGTGGGAACTTCGGTAGTTCTTGAAATGCACTCACATGGCCAAATGAGAGCCAGGTTCAGTCCCACAGATAATACGGATGAGACGGGCTTGAAATTATACGGGGTTATTGGGAGCTTGGATGCTGTCCCTGTAGTGAAATTCAGGATAGGAGCCTATGGCTACTTCAAGCCTTTGCGTTGGAGTGACGTCTTCGATGGCTCCCTGGCCGGGGCAGTGGAATATGAAGAGGTAAGAGAGGAGGTGATACCCAAAGATGGCATACAGGATTTCGTTGAAGCGCATGCCTATGAACTCAAGGATCCTAGTCGTCGGATGTGGTGGCACCGGAAGTTTCGTTGCTGAGGGATTATGCCGGCTGCTTATTAACACCGATGCCTCCCTGATGTTGATAGATCACGACCGAGTGGAGGCTCATAACCTAATAAGGCAGCAGTTTTTCTCCGGAGACGCGGGCAAGTTTAAAAGTCAAGCTCTCGCCGAGCGCTTGTCCCGCCAGTATGGGCGCTCCATCGGTTACAGCGTCTATCCCTATATGCACGACCTTATACATGAGGACTTGGGTGGCGGGCTCACTACAAGAGCAGCTCAAGGGATTATCATAGGCTGCGTGGATAGTGTGGCTGCCCGCCGTTCAATTGCTGAGAAATGGGGCTACGGTAACTGGTGGATCGATGCCGGCAACGGATATTCTTCAGGACAAGTCCTGATTGGAAACACCTCTGTTGTAGAACAGCTCGAGGGGTGTTTCGACAGGGAGATGCAAGAAGTGGTTGCCTTACCCCTGCCAACACTCCAGCTTCCCTCTCTTTTAGCTCCGCCGACAATACCGATTAAAGATACCAGGGACTGCGCTGAAGCTGTAATGGCTGAGGACCAGAGCCCTGTAATCAACCAGGCTATGGCCACATTGGTGCTGGAATTTATGCACCGCCTTCTCCAGGGAACGCTATCTTGGATGGGGGCATACCTTGACCTGGACGCTGGCACCCTGCAGACTGTGCCGGCAGAGCCAGAGATATTAGCCAGAATGTTGGGGGTGAAGGTCGACACCCTCATTTTGCGAGAGAAAAATAAAAGAAGATGAGGTGCTATTATGTCCGACACAGAGCAAGAAACGGTAGTTGATGAGACAGAAGAGGATACGGAAGAGGATACTGGCGAAGAAACCCCGGAAACACAGCCCGAGCCGGAAAAGCCGAAGCCGTCGAATGAACTCAAGGTAGTCATTATTATGCGAGACAACAGGATGATGCTGGGAGTTCAGTCCCCGGATTGCGACCCGGTATATGAGACCCTCGAGGGCAACCTGGCTACGGCCTTGCTGCGAATCCCAGAACTCGTCGAAGAGGCTAAGACACGCTGGGAAACAAGCAAGCTCAACCCGAAGTGCGAAACCCCTCTGCCGTCCCAAGAGCCACCGGTATCCACCACGAGCCGATCTTCTGCCGTTTCGCGGCCGCAGAAAGCCGCGGTGCCGAAAGCGCAACCAACCATGTTTTAAGAGATAAAGGGGTCGATCAAGTAGGGCGGTGGGAGCGATTGAAGAAAGGAGGAAAAGTGTATGCAGGTTCAAGTACTAAAACTGCGGGAAGGGATGAAACTGCTAGAGCTGGCGATACCCAAGAAGACTACACTACCGGTACTCCACAATGTCCTGCTGAAGGACGGTAAAGCTATAGCCGGCAACCTGGAAGTCTTTGTCTTTATTGACCTGCCCGAGGCGGACACAGAGTGCCTCATCCCCCACAAGCCCGTCATGCAGCTCCTGAAGTATGTGCATGGGAATGAGATGCTCACGATAGAGGCTAATGGGGAAATCGCCTTCAGCTGGGCCGGCGGCAAATCATCTTACCCCCTCGTTAAAGCCGACGGGTACCCACTGTCACCAGAACTCGAGGTCAAGATAGAGGGAACCATGGACGGTAACACGCTGATAGCGGCGCTGACTTCCATCTCTGAATATTGCGCCACTGGCGAAGAGCGCCCAGTGCTTAGCGGAGCGATCATCTTCCCAGGCGAAACCCTTGATATCGCTGCCGGCGACGGTTTCAGAATGGCATACCAGACGATATCCGAGTCATTCCCCATCGAGGAGCCGCTAATTATCCCTTTCAGGACCGTCAAGATTCTCAACTCCCTGTGGCAGCACACTAAACCGGATGTAGCCCTTGGCGACTCGCTGGTGGAGCTTGTGATGAGCAAGCGCCACATCGATGTCGCTCTTGTTGAAGCTAAAGATTCCGAAGCTAAGCTACTCCGAGTGTGCTTCAGTGGTGTGACGGTACTCATCAAGCTCATTGAAGGGAATCCGCCGAACTTCAAGCAGCTGATCCCCAAGGATATCCCTAACAAGATTCAATTCTTCTCCGGGGATCTCGAGCTGGCAATAAAGCGCCTCCAGGCCATCGCCGGTGGCGATGGCATTGTTAAGCTCACCTGGACAAACGACACCATGACAGTTTCAGCCAGTAGCAAAGAGGTGGGGAAGATGGAGGGAACGCTTCCCATTCAGGCTGATACCCCGGATAGAGTCGCCATCAATGTCAAGTACCTCCTGGAATACCTGGCTGGCAAAGATGGGATGATTACTATGGGTGTGACTGACCTTAGTTCACCGGTGTCCTTCCGCTATAGGGCATCACCGCTGGTAATAGTGATGCCCATGGTTGCCAAGTGGGATGGGGAGGAGCCGGAAGCGGTGGAGGAGTCGGAAGAGGCGGAGGAGCCGGAGGAGCCGGAAGCGGTGGAGGAGCCGGAAGCGGTGGAATAGTATTAGGGGGGCCGGGCATTGATGTCCCGGCCCCCCTAATTTCAGTTGATAAACCGTTGGAAAACAACGGTTTATAAAGGGTAACTATGCCCGGAAAGGGGGTAGAAGATGGCGGAGAGCGTAGAGGAAAGGAAGTCTCGCCACATTCAGGACATTCTGAAGGCGCATCCTATCTACTTGCCCGATACCTACATCAGCCAGGAAACCGCAAAGCGCCTGCAGAAGCTACCGGAGCAGACCATATTCTGGCTCTGGCACCTGGCTCGTAAGGAAACGCCTGACTACAAGCAAATAAGAAAAGAAGGGGGGTGATACCTATGTTGCAAAGTGTATGTGATAAAGCCTGTGAGATATTACAAAATACAAACGATGGCGACGATCTAGACCCCCGGCATCTCAAACTACTGGAGATGGCAGTCAATGGCTTCCTCAATGATGTAGGAGAGACAGCCTTCGAGGAACTCTATACTAATGTCCAAGCCGGCTATCAAAAGCCCTGGTTTCATGATATAGAGCACCTAATCCGGAACCATGAAGGCTATGTGCTGTGGAAGGGGAAGGCGGTTGAGCACTACGATAGCCCCTGGGCATACTCCGCGGCCGCTAAGAAATCGGCTGAGGAGCTCGCAAGGCGATGCCGTATCCTGGAATCAAGAGGGGAAATCCCAAC
>DATKWL010000201.1:0-2729 GCA_035529555.1 Dehalococcoidia bacterium
AGAATCTTGCTTTTAGCTGCCATTCCGACAGGCTCTCGAATATCCAGGGCTCCTCTTACTGAGAAATCGGGCTCCTGTATCGACAACTGGCGCGCCTCGGCTGATTGGCGCAATAATCTGGATATCAGGTCTGGATTTGACGATGGCTGCAAGCTCAGAGCGAGCTCGCGGCTTGCTGAGAAAGAGGTGTAGCCGGCGAGGATCTCTCTGATTTTGGGGAATTCCAGCATCTCTAGGCTTTTTTCGTCCATCTCAGACACCTTCATGATTGAATATCATCGAAAGTATATCATATCATGTAGGGACACGGCATGCCGTGCCCCTACAAACAAAGACATTAGCCTCACAATGATTTATAATTGTGAGTACCGATGAAGATACTCGTTCTTACTCAGGGGCCGTATGGCGAAAGGATAGCGCGCAACCTGCGAGAGAATGCGCCAGACTGGAAAATCGAGGAAATCGCTCTCCCCAAGAAACTGCCCCAGCTTATAGAGGACCCCGAGGAGTTCCTGCCTGTAAATATCCCTCAGGCTGACCTGCTGCTCGCTGCGGGGGAATCGCCGGGGGCGGCTCAGCTTATACCCGACTTCGTGAAACACTCCGGGGCAAAGAGCGTAATCGCTCCTATAGACAACAGCGCCTGGCTGCCGCCGGGACTGGCAAATCAGTTGAAGACGGAGCTGGCTGGGATGGGCGTTGCCGTCGTCTTCCCCAAGCCTTTTTGCAGCCTTACTGAGAACAGCTATGGCTTCCGTCGTGCTGCCCAGCCCTATAACGATGAAACTATCGCTACCTTCGCCAGACGCTTCGGCAGACCGAAGTTGAAGATAAAGGTAAATCCGGAGACCAGACTGATAGAGCATGTCGAGATGCTGAGGAACTCAGCCTGCGGTGGTGTAGCGCATGCTGCCAAGGGGATGATTGGCTTATCGGCAGATGAAGCTGATACCAAGGCGGGGCTTATCCTGCATCATTATCCCTGCCTCTGCTCCATGAACCAGGAGTGGCTCGACGACAGCCTTTACGATACCCTGATGCACGCCAGCGGTTATATCATGAACGAGGAGGTGGCGGAACAGGTCAAACCCTATAAGACACCTCCGCAGTATCTAACTCTTGAGGGCCGTGTCGAGGACAGGCAGGTACACTAGTAGATAAAAATTGAGGCCAGTTGCTACAATTTCGCGCAACCGGCCTCATCAACCACCCAACAACCCCACCTCCAGGGAAAAAGTCAGTCTAACTTTTAATTTACCGGAGCCCTCCTGTGACGATGCCCGGCAAGAACTGGCTCTCTTTTGCTATCATTCGCCTCTTTCTTAATTTCCAGTACTGATTTCAGGTCGTGCATATAGCCGCACTGGAGGCACTGTTGGTACCATCCATTAAGGTCATAATCTACGTAAAGGTCGCCGCTGCATTTGGGACAACTCCTCAGTTTCCACATGATATCATTACCTCCTCCGCGCCTTCCCGTTGTTCTCCTCCCCATCCTCTCCTCCTGCAACCACGTTCAGTCCTTGGCTTAGTACAGTCTAAGCCTGGTATTGCTACCTGTATGTGACTTTTGTCTCAGCCAGGGATACTTCTATTGAAGCTGCTCGAAGATTTCATGTGCTCTCTTTTGTAAAGGGGAGCAAAGGGGGATTTAAAAGCAAGGTTGGAGCGGGTGCTCCAATCTACGCAGAATATGCTTAATTACCGAAGCAGGTGTCTACATTGCGGGCGACTTCAATCAGAGGTTCGTCGGGAGGCACTGTTCTTGGTCCCCTGGCTACTTCTTTCAAGGGGACTTTGCCTAGGGAATTGCCTTTCACGGCAACCATGTACCCGAATTCCTTGTTCACAATCAAACCTACCGCTTCTGTGCCCAGCCTTGTAGCCAGCACTCTATCGAAGGGTGTAGGCGAGCCGCCTCTCTGAAGATGTCCCATTACCACTGTGCGTGTCTCGACCCCTGTCAGCTTCTCAATCTGAGCCCCCAGAACAAAACCTATACCGCCGAGTCGGACAGGCTCGGGACTCTGCTTAACAATTCTCTGTATCACCACATCTCCGCCTTTGGGTCGCGCGCCCTCTGCAACAACGACTATGCTGAATCGTTTGCCCTTTTTGTTCCTCTCTGTTATTTTGTCGGCTACTATTTCTATATCGAAGGGAATTTCAGGTATCAGGATGATGTCGCCCCCACCAGCGATTCCGGAATGCAACGCAATCCAGCCTGCTTTGTGTCCCATGACCTCGACTATCATCACGCGGTGAAGTGCCTCGGCACTAGAATGTATTCTATCAATGCCCTCGGTGGCAATAAACACAGCGGAATCGAAGCCAAAGGTAATATCGGTGCCTCTGATGTCGTTGTCAATCGTCTTGGGCACGCCCACTACGGGGATTTTGTCTTTAAACAGGCGATAGGCTATGCTCAATGTGCCGTCTCCACCGATGCACACAAGACATTCGATATCTAGTTTTTTAAGATTTTCGATAGCTGTTTTTGAAACATCCCGAAATACTATTTTATTACCTCTTTTTATAGCGTATTTGTAGGGATTAGCTGTCTTAGAGGTGTGCAGTATCGTGCCGCCCAGTGTTAAAATTCCTGATACATCATCATATGTAAGCTTTCTATATCGGTTGCTTATGATTCCTTCGTAGCCGTCTAGAATACCCAGCACCTCCATATCATATTCGAGGATTGCCTTCTTGGTGACTGCTCTGATAACGGC
>DATKWL010000202.1:0-4485 GCA_035529555.1 Dehalococcoidia bacterium
GGCTATCCCGTAACTGTATTCGAAGCCCTGCCCGTGGGCGGAGGCATGTTATCGGTAGCCATACCGCAGTTCCGTCTGCCCATAGAGGTTATTCAGAGCGAGATAGACCATATCGCCAGACGCGGTGTTGAGATAAGATACAACACTCCTATCAATGTAAATTTCACTGTGGAAGACCTCAAGAAAGAGGGTTTCACCGCGGTCTTCATCGCTGCAGGTGCTCAGCGGAGCCAGCGCATAGGCATACCCGGCGAGTTGGAAGAGGTGGAGAACTTCTACTACGGATTGAAATTCCTGCGAGATGTTAAAACGGGCAAACAGGTATCAGTAGGACGAAGAGTGGCCGTAATCGGAGGAGGCAATGTTGCTCTTGATGCTGCTCGCACCGCCCTTCGCCTCGGCGCTGAGGAAGTGAACATTTATTACAGACGTTCGCGAAGCGAGATGCCTGTAACTGAGGTGGAGTATGACGAAGCTGTGGCTGAGGGAATCAAATTCAATTTCCTGGTCAGTCCCACGAGGATAGTGAGCAATGTCTGGATAGCAACGGGTCTTCAATGCATACGCATGCAGTTGGGCGAACCCGACAACAAAGGACGCCGCCGCCCGATGGCTGTAGCTGGCTCGGAGTTTCTTGTCGAGGCCGACACAGTCATCGCCGCCGTAGGTCAGGCACCCGACCTTTCGTTCCTGCCTCGCGAAAGCGCTCTGGAACGCACCAGATGGGAGACACTCGTTGTTGACGGCAACAAACTATCAACCAATGTCGCTGGTGTGTTTGCAGGTGGCGATTTTGTAACAGGGCCCGGCATGGTTATAGAAGCGATAGCGGCCGGCAGGAGAGCATCCATAGCTATAGATAAATATCTCAGGAAAGATGTGTCTCGTGTTGAGATGTATGACCTGAAGCAAAAAGGTAACGGTAAAGGGGAGATGCAAGAAGGCGACGAATCATGGGAGACGCTGCGCAGGCTGGAGATGCCGAAGCTTCCTCCAGAGGAAAGAAAGACAAGCTTCGATGAAATAGAACGTGGTTTTGCTGAGGAGATAGCAAGGCGAGAAGCGAAGAGGTGCCTGAGATGCGATTTAGAAAAGTAAACAAGCATTCAGCTTTCAGCGGTCAGAAAATTGCTGATAGCTGACAACTGACCGCTGAAAGCTTTAACGGGAGGTAGGCTATGAAATCCATTACCAGACAGAAACCCTTAGAGGAGATAACTCAACAGCTTGAAGGTCTGCACAGGTTGTACCTCGTGGGCTGTGGCACCTGCGCTACTATGACCAAGACCGGCGGCAAAGAAGAGGTCTTGGCCATGAAGGAACGCCTCCAGGGTGCGGGCAAGATGATAACAGGCTGGACAGTCATCCCCACTGCATGTGACACCATGACCGAAGCCTCTCTCGCGGAAAATAACGGTGCCATTCAAAGTGCAGATTGCTTTCTGGTAATGTCATGCGCCCTCGGGGTGCAGAAAATAGCTTCTTATAACGGGAAGCCGGCTATACCTGCCCTGGATACGCTATTCATCGGTGTTGAGGATAGCCCTGGCTATTTCCATGAGGTCTGTGACCAGTGCGGACACTGCGTTCTGGGTTACACCGCAGGCATCTGCCCTATCACGGCATGTCACAAGGGGCTGATGAACGGCCCCTGCGGCGGCACCAACAACGGCAAGTGCGAAATCGACAAGAATCGCGACTGCGCCTGGACGCTCATCTATAACCGTCTCAAGGAGCAGGGCAGGCTTGATCTTATGAAAAAGTACCAGCCGCCCCGAAATTCCCAGATAGTACCGAGGCCGCGGGTGGCCAAGGTCGCATGAGGAGGAGCGAAATGAAGCAGGGTTTTAGAGAAGCACTCAAATCCGGCAAGTTTATAATTACCAGCGAGATTGGCCCGCCGAAGGGTACCAACCTGGATAAGATGCGCCACCATATCGAGATACTTAAAGATAGGGTGGATGGCATCAATGTTACCGACCATCAGAGCTCGGTGATGCGCTTCCCCTCGCTCGGCGGCTGTCTGGAGATAAAAGAGCACGACGGCGAGCCGATACTGCAAATGACCTGTCGCGACCGCAATCAAATGGCTCTGCAAGCCGACCTCCTCCTAGCTTACACCAGGGGTATAAGGAATGTCCTTTGCCTAACGGGCGATGCTGTGCCCGTTGGCGATCACAAGCATGCTAAAGGGGTCTTTGAATTCGACTCCGTGCAACTACTCAGGGCAATCAAACAGATGGAGTCGGGTAAAGATATGGGTGGCAATGACCTTGAGGGAGCGGTTGAATTCTGCGCTGGCGCTATAGTCACACCCGAGGCGAAGCCAATCGAGCCGCAGTTGATTAAGTTCGAGAAGAAGATTGAGGCTGGAGCGGAATTCATACAGACACAGGCAATCTACGACCTGGATAACTTCGCCAGGTTTATGAAATCCGCTCGTCAATACCCTGTGAAGATACTGGCAGGGATAGTTCTGCTGGTCTCAGCCAAGATGGCGAAGTATATGAACGAGAATGTGCCTGGCATCTTCGTGCCTCAGAACCTTATCGATGAACTGGCGGGCGCGCCTAAAGGGCAAGCACTTAATAAGGGTATCGAAATCGCCGGACGCATGATTAAAACCATTAAGGACGAAAACCTCTGCGACGGCGTGCATATCATGGCGATAGGCAGAGAGGAAGTGGTACCCGATATTCTGGCGGTTGCGGGATTAAACGGGCACGTTTAAAAAGCTTGCCTCCTGAGATTGAAAAGAAAGTTAAGCTCTATCTATTTCTCCTAGAAGCTCATGCAGAGCTTCGGTCGCAGCAGGATATTTGAAAGTATAGCCTCGGGCGAGTAGTATTTGGGGCAAAGCCCTTTGCCCCTTGAGAAAGACACTGGAGAATTCACCTGTTATTAGCTTGAGCACGAAGCCTGGAACTCTTGGTAAAATACTCCTTCTCTTTAGGTGCTGTCTCAAGAGCATCATCATGTCTTTGTTGCGAATAGGTTCAGGCGCTGTAACATTAACTGGGCCTTCTATTTCCCTGTGTTCTAACAGGAACAGGTATATATCTGCCAGATCCGACTCGTGAATCCAGGAGACCCACTGCAATCCGTTTCCCCATTGGCTTCCCAGACGCAGTTTTGTAATCATAGTAAGTCTTTCCATGACGCCGCCGTTTCCGCCCAGGACATGTCCCATGCGGCAGAGCACTACGCTTGCTCCGAACTGACTGGCGCTGGCAGCGATCGACTCCCATTGCTGAGCGACCTGAGCCAAGAAATCATTTCCCGGAGAATTGCTTTCGTTAACTATTTCATCGCCGCGAAAGCCGTAGTAACCAACGCCGGAGGCGTTGAGAAAACGTGTAGCCTTGCCGCGTCGTTCTGCCAGGGCTGCAACGATGTTTTTTGTGGAGATAGTCCGGCTGTCCAGAATCTCATGCTTGCCTTCAGGAGTCCAGCGTCTGAAGATAGATGTCCCAGCCAGGTTTATGACCGCGTCATGCTGGACTACCGCTGTTTGCCAGGTGCCGGGCTTGGTGGTGTCACATAGAATAAACTCGACACCCTTCGGCAGCGTTCTATCTTTGCCAATACTTCGGGCAAGGCACGTTACTTCATACCCTTGCTGAATCAGTTTTGCGGTCAGGATGCTTCCGACGAATCCTGTGCCCCCGCTGATGAGTATCTTCATGCTGTTTGCTTTTACACCTGATTTTGAAAGGGGTGTTGTGGTTAGCCACAGAATATTATACACTTATTCCACTCTTATAGGAGAGACATTTTTGAGGGTTTGGGCTTAAATGAATCTTTTAAACCGGCTTATGCGCGTGCAGATGGTGTTGCGACATGTGCTTTATCTGAATTATTTGGTACCTGCACCGAGAGTACGCCCTCTGGTGCCCGATATGTTGCCACTGGCCATAGTAGATTTAAACAGGGTCTTTGTTTCAGTAGTCATATTGAGAAGTGAGGGGGTGCGAGCAACTCTATTGCCGTTTCCCAGTTTCAACTACAACCAGATAAATGTGCGAACCTATGTAATAGACCCGCAGTCTGGCAAACAGGCCGTATGCTTCCTGAAGAGCGGTGTTACCTCTGCACATGTTTCGTTTCTCACACGTACCATTGGCATACCCTGGCAGCATGTCGCTTTCGATATGAAGGTCGCTACTGATGAGGTTACTAATTACGCTTCTTATGAAATTGCCGGAAGTTGGGATGGGGAGTTCTCTATAAAGGCTCAAGGGACAGCAATGCCGTCGCTTCAAATACCTCCTTTTGGCGATACCGAATCGGCGGTTAATTATCTGGTGCGGCCTTTGATTGGGTTCTTCGGAAAAGGAGGTCAGGCAACTCGCTTCAGCATACGCCATCCGCAGATCAACCCCTGCGCTGGGAAGCTAAGCAGTATTCATTTCCCCATACTGAATTCCTTGAATCTGGTTGAAGAAAAGGAAATGGCAAACCCACAAAGCGTCCTGTTTGTGCCAG
>DATKWL010000203.1:0-9796 GCA_035529555.1 Dehalococcoidia bacterium
CAGAACCGCAAGTCCCTCTCGGAAGCTCGACTTGATGGGCAGGTCGATGATTCTGCCCGAAGGGTCGGTCATCAAACCTCGCATCCCCGCCATCTGTCTGATCTGCGAGATATTACCTTTGGCACCCGAGGTGGCCATCATATAGATTGGCCCGTACCTGTCCATAGAGCGTTCCAGTGCAGCCTGAATCTCCTCCGTGGCCTGTGTCCAGATTCCAACTGCGCTATTGTATCGCTCATCCTCGGTGATTAAGCCTCTCTGGAATTGCTTACCTATCTCTGCAATCCTGGACTCGGCGTGCTGGATTATTTTCGCCTTATCCGGCGGTACCCTGATGTCATTGATTGCGATAGTGATACCCGACTTTGTGGCATAATGGAAGCCAAGCTGCTTGATATTGTCCACCATTGTAGCAGTGCTCTCATTGCCGAGCAGCCTATGACATTCTGCCACAAGACCTTTCAAGGACTTCTTGTCCATCAGTTGATTGCGGAAGCCCATTTCTTTGGGCAAAATCTCATTGAAAATGATGCGGCCGACGCTGGTCTTTAATCTCTTCCCAGCGCCTTCCTGTCTGACTTCGACCTCAGCCTTGACGTCAACAATTCCCATCTCATAGGCAAGCTTGGCCTCATCAAAACTGCTGAATATCATGCCCTCACCCTTCATTCCAGGTTTGAGCATGGTCAAATAGTAGCAGCCCAGAACGATGTCCAGCGTCGGTGCCACCACAGGCTCGCCGGAGCTTGGCAGCAACATGTTGTAGACGCTGAGCATGACCTTATTCGCTTCCTCCACAGCCGCCTTGGACAAAGGCACATGGACAGCCATCTGGTCACCATCGAAGTCAGCATTGAAGGCCACGCAGACTAACGGATGGACCTGGATGGCGCTGCCGCTGATGAGCACGGGTTGGAACGCCTGTATACCCAGCCTGTGCAGTGTGGGGGCACGGTTGAGCAGCACGGGCCGATCCTTGATAACTTCCTCCAGGATATCCCAGACCTCCGGTTTGCCGCGTTCCACGATTCTCTTGGCACTTCTGATATTGAGCGCCAGGCCGCGAGCGACCAGACGGCGCATGATAAATGGCTTGAACAGCTCAAGGGCCATCCTTCTGGGCAAACCGCATTGATGCAGTTTCAACTCGGGTCCGGCTACGATAACAGACCTGCCGCTGTAGTCCACACGCTTGCCGAGGAGATTCTGTCTGAACCTGCCCTGCTTGCCTCGAAGCATATCCGAAAGAGACTTTAGCTTATGATTGTTACCGGTGACCACCGGCCTGCCGCGTCGGCCATTGTCGATTAACGAATCAACAGCCTCCTGGAGCATGCGTTTTTCGTTGCGGGTGATTATCTCCGGAGCGCCTATTTCCAGCAGACGGCGCAGGCGGTTATTGCGATTGATAACCCTGCGATAGAGGTCGTTCAGGTCGCTGGTAGCAAATCTGCCGCCGTCAAGCTGAACCATGGGACGCAGCTCCGGGGGCAACACCGGAAGCACTGTAATTATCATCCATGCCGGCTTGTTGGTACTCTTGCGGAAAGCCTCAACAACTCTTAACCTTTTAATTGCCTTCTTGCTTCTTTGTCCGGAGCCTGAGGTAGCCTCTTTATAAAGCTCCTGACGCATCTGCTCCAGATTGAGATTGCCAAGTATCTCCAGGACGGCTTCAGCCCCCATGCCAGCGCTGAATACATCCCCCCATCTCTGCTTTAGTTCACGGTTTCTAGTTGCGCTGATTAAAGTCCGCGGTGCAAGACCCTCAAGCTCTTCAAGCTTTTCCCTTAATTCGCCATCGAGCTTCCTCTTTCCCTCGGCATGATGCTGTTGCAGGTCCTTTATTTCCTGCTGAACCTTATCATCATCACGTCCCGACCCCTCTTTTGCCTTAAAACTCTCAATCTTCTCATTAAACGACTTCTCAAGCTCTGAAAAGCGCTGGGCAGCATCGTCCCGAAGTTGTTTTAGAGCCTGGCTCTTTTTCTCCTCGTTTACGCCAGTGATAATGAACTTGGCAAAGTAAATTATTTGCTCCAGATTACGCGGTGAAATATCAAGAAGCAACCCCATGTGGCTGGGCGTGCCTTTTACGAACCAGATATGACTGACCGGAGCCGCCAGATTGATATGACCCATGCGCTCCCTTCTCACCTTGGAGCGGGCTACTTCGACACCGCACTTATCGCAGATAATGCCCTTGTATCTAATCTTCTTGTACTTTCCGCAATAGCATTCGAAGTCCTTGGTCGGGCCAAATATCTTCTCGCAGAAAAGGCCATCCTTTTCGGGCTTCAATGTGCGGTAGTTTAAAGTCTCCGGCTTGGTCACCTCACCGTATGACCAGCTCTTAATCTGCTCAGGTGCAGCAAGAGAGATGCGAATAGCAGTAAAGTCACTGACTTCGAGCATTACTCCCTCTCCTCGAACCCGGCCAGGTTTATACCCAGCCTCGGCGCTTCTGACGTAGATTCCATCAGGTATGTTACCTTCTCCTCGTCTTCGTTAAGCACCTCCACAGACAAACCCAGGCTCTGTAATTCTTTGACCAGCACCTTGAAAGATTCGGGCACCCCCGCCGCCGATATATCCTCACCATTCACAATGGCTTCGTAGGTCTTAACCCTGCCTACAACATCGTCTGACTTTACAGTGAGCATCTCCTGAAGGTTATGGGCTGCACCATAGGCCTCGAGAGCCCACACCTCCATCTCACCGAAGCGCTGCCCGCCGAATTGTGCCTTGCCGCCCAGCGGCTGCTGTGTTATCAGCGAATAGGGACCTGTTGAGCGTGCGTGTATTTTGTCCTCAACAAGGTGAATTAATTTCATCATATATATTTGACCCACTGTAACAGGCTGGTCCAGAGGCTCGCCAGTGCGCCCATCGTAGATTATCGTCTTACCCACGATAGGAGGAACCAGGCCTTTCTCCTGAAGAAGCTTCTCAACAGTTGTATCGACCTCTTCGGCACTCATCGATGAAGATTCAACCCCTACTTCCTCCAGCCAGAGCCGCAGACAAGCCTGTCTCGCCTCACCCCTGTATTGCTCGCCGAATGCCTTATCCCCATCAAACCCGCGCTCTTTCAGCCACAACTTGGCCTGCTCCACTTTGACAGCTCCCCCATCGCCGTTCCAGTCAATCGCGCCGGCCTGATGTGCAATCCAGGCGCGCGCCAGCGCATCCTCAAGAGAAATGGTATCAGCGCCATCGAAAACCGGGGACAGGGCTTTGAAGCCAAGAGTGCTGGCAGCCCAGCCCAGATGTGTCTCCATAAGTTGTCCGACGTTCATACGGGAGGGGACGCCCAGCGGGCTGAGTATAATCTCAACCGGGCGCCCATCTGGTAAGTAGGGCATATCCTCCTCGGGCAAAATACGGGCAACCACACCTTTATTGCCGTGACGCCCGGCCATCTTATCGCCTTCGCTTATCTTGCGCATCTGTGCTACAAACACGCGCACCATCTGGTTGACGCCGGGTGGGAGGTCATGGTCATCATCACGGTTCAGAACACGGACATCGATAACCTTGCCAACCTCCCCGTGCGGTACTCTCAAAGAGGTATCCTTAACCTCACGGGCTTTTTCGCCGAATATGGCTCTCAGCAGCTTCTCCTCGGCGGTCAACCCCCTCTCTCCCTTGGGGGTTATCTTCCCTACCAGGATGTCGCCAGAGCTAACCTCAGCACCGATGCGAATAATGCCCTGTTCGTCGAGGTTGCGCAGGCTTTCCTCACCGATATTGGGGATATCCCGGGTTATCTCCTCCGGCCCAAGCTTGGTGTCCCTGGCTTCAACTTCATATCTTTCAATGTGAATTGAGCTAAATCTATCGTTTTTAAGCAAACTCTCAGAAATAACAATAGCATCCTCGAAGTTATAACCTTCCCAGCTAAGGAAAGCACAGAGCACATTCTGGCCCAGAGCCAACTCGCCGGATTCCGTCGATGAGCCGTCTGCCAGAACCTGCCCCTTCTTAACCTTGTCCCCTTTGCTCACTACCGGCTTCTGGTTTATGCAAGTCCCTTGATTGGAGCGGGCAAACTTTATCATCGGGAAAGAGTGCTCTCCACCTTTTTCATCTTTGACCTCAATCTTACAGGCCGAAACCGATGTGACTTCACCGTCACTGGGAGCAAAGAGCACCTGACCGCTGTCGCGAGCCGCCTCCCTTTCCATGCCGGTGGCGATAAGCGGAGCCTGTGGCTTCACCAGCGGCACCGCCTGGCGTTGCATATTGGAGCCCATGAGGGCACGGTTGGCATCGTCATGCTCCAGGAACGGTATTAATGAGGTGGTCACGCTGACGATTTGCCTCGGCGCTACATCCATGAAATCCACCTTATCCGGTGTCTCCATCAAGAACTTCTCGCCGTGCCTTGCCTCGATTTTATCCGCAGCAAACTGGTTATTCTCGTCGAGCGGGGCGTTAGCCTGAGCTATTATGTAAATCTCCTCCTCGTCAGCGGAGAGGTACTGGATTTCCTCTGAGACATACGGCTTTATCTTGATTTTACGACCTGACAGCCTGGCAAACTTGCGGGTTATCTCCGGGGTAATCACCGTGCCCGCTTTTGCCACAACCTCGCGCTTGGAGGTTGTTACATCCTCATACACAATTTTGCCTACCAACTCAGGAGAGTTGTAGCTAAGTTCCCTGACCACCTTTCGATAAGGCGTCTCAATGAAACCGTACTGATTAATCCTGGCATATGTAGCCAGAGAGCCGATAAGGCCAATGTTGGGTCCTTCAGGGGTTTCTATGGGGCATATCCTGCCATAGTGAGAATGATGAACGTCGCGCACATCGAAGCCAGCCCTCTCTCTGGACAGTCCTCCCGGGCCCAGGGCTGAAAGTCGACGTTTATGGGTCAACTCAGCCAGAGGATTAGTCTGGTCCATGAACTGTGACAGTTGCGAACTGCCAAAGAATTCCCTGATGGCAGCGACAACAGGACGGCTGTTAACCAGAGTGCTGGGGGTCGCTGATTCAGGTGGCAGCAAGCTCATTCGCTCGCGGATAACTCGCTCCATGCGCAATAAACCGATTCGAATCTGGTTCTGAAGGAGTTCGCCGACGGCGCGCACTCTGCGGTTGCCCAGATGGTCTATATCGTCCGGGTTGTCCATGCCGTTGTTGACCATTATTATGCGGCGCACAATAGCAACAAGGTCTCCCTTGACCAGGACCCTTTGATTTAGCGCTACATCAAGACCGAGGCGCTTATTCAGCTTGTAGCGTCCCACCTTGCCCAGGTCATAGCGCCGGGGATTGAAAAATAGCGAATTCACCAGGGACCGCGCATTATCAAGTGTAGGCGGGTCGCCCGGCCTCAATCGTTTGTAGAAATCAATTAATGCTTCTTCCTCGGATTTAATTCCGGGCTCGCGTTCGATGGTGGACTGAACATATTTGCGGTCGGGATTGTTATCCACATCTGCAAAAAGCTTGAGCAAGG
This sequence comes from Dehalococcoidia bacterium, assembly GCA_035529555.1. Taxonomy (GTDB): domain Bacteria; phylum Chloroflexota; class Dehalococcoidia; order SZUA-161; family SZUA-161; genus VGNW01. The sequence goes on from DATKWL010000203.1 coordinate 5,468, forward strand.
ACTCGCTTGTACCATAAGGATGTTCGGGGTCGCTGATGGCACGAATCAGTGTGGTTATCGGTATCTTGCGCTTTCTATCCACCTTCACCGAGATAAGGCCGTGACTGCTGGTATCAAACTCCAGCCATGCCCCGCGATTAGGAATCAGCTTTCCGGAACACAGCCTCTGCCCAGTAGCAGGGTCCTCTTCAATAGTGAAATACACGCCCGGGGAACGAACAAGCTGGCTTACTACCACCCTCTCCGCCCCGTTAACGATAAAGGTACCCTTGCCGGTCATAAGGGGGAAATCCCCCATAAAGACATCCTGCTCCTTAACTTCCCCGGTCTCCTTAATCACCAGGCGGACTTTTACTTTCAGCGGCACAGCGTAGGTTGCGTCGCGCTCGTAACATTCCTTCTCCGAGTATTTTGCCGCTGCCCACATGTGCTCCCAGAACTCTTTATCCTCCTTGAACTCGGGCATCTCTGCCTTCTGGCCGAATCCGAAGCTGGGGAAATAGAGCTCATAACGTGTGCCAGCGAAGTCCTTGATGGGTGAGACTTCGTCGAACAGCTCCTTGAGGCCACCACCCCTCGAGGGGTCACAGACCCATCTATAAGATTCCTGCTGAATCTGGATCAGGTTGGGGGTCTCCAGGAGGAGGGGGATTCTTGCATAGGATTTCCTTTTGCCCAAACCTGGGGCTACGGCTAAAGTCATGATTTACCACCTCTCACAAAACAGCTTAGAAAGGTATAGGTATACAAGGAAATAGTGGAGTGATGCCGGGAGTTGGTAGCATAGGAGAATACGATTGCAATTATAAGTACCTTTTACCTGCAAAAGTTAAGCATACCACGCTTAATTATATATGTCAATAGTTTTCGGGAATGATTTTCCAAAATCTCCCGAATTGCCTGCCGCATTGACACACTGGCTCTCTCATTTTATGCTACTCGTCAGGCAGACGAACTCCAACGAATATGACAACTATCAGGCTGGCTACGGAGAAGGATATCCCCCGCATAGTCGAGCTTTATCATGAGCTCAGCATTTCTATTTTACATGTCGAGCAGGTCTTAAATCCTTCTGCTGAAGACTACCGCAAGGTGTTCCGGGAAATCTGCGCCGACCCGAGGCACGAACTTTTCGTAGCCGAAGACGGAGACAGGGTTGTGGGGACGGTGATACTTATCATTGTGCCCAATCTATCCCACAACGCCACCCCCTGGGCCCTGGTGGAGAATCTGGTAGTCACCGCTGGGCACCGTCGCAGGGGCACGGGTAAAATGCTGCTGGAGTATGTAATCGCCCGCGCCAGAGAAAAAGGCTGCCACAGAATCGAATTGTGCAGCGATAAGAGACGAGAACAGGCACACCAATTATACCGTTCGGTAGGTTTTGAGCAATCCGCCTACGGCTTTCGCATCTACTTTTAAAGAGCACAGGCACCCCTGCCTGTGCCTATAGGGCTCGGTGCACCGTGCCCCTACAATATTTCAGGCCATTTGTTACAACAATATCTCTTTCAAATCAGGCGCTATTTTGAGTTTGGCTCCGGTTAACTCCTGCACCTCTCTGGCGGTCCAGCCGGGCGCGACTTCCCTTAGCACCAGCCCCTTCGGCGTTACCTCAATAAAGGCTATATCGCTAACAATGAAATCCACGCACCCTTTGGAAGTAAGGGGCAAGGTGCATTTCTTCAATATCCGCGGCTTACCGTCCTTGGTGGTATGCCCCATGGTGACAATCACCTTCTTCGCGCCAAAAGCGAGGTCCATAGCGCCGCCAATGATACCTCCCTCAGGTCCCCCTGTATTCCAGTTGGCCAGGTCTCCCTTCTCCGATACCTGGAGACCGCCCAGAATAGCAATCATGCGACCGCCCCTAATCATGGCAAAGGAGGTCAGCACATCGAATAATGCCATGCCGGGCGCCGGCACCCAGAACCTTCCTATAGCATCGTGATAGTGGAAATCCGCCGACTCTTTGTCAGTGGAGGGAACCAGAGGTCCGTAGCCGATGGCTCCGTTTTCGGTCTGAAATATCACGCCCTTATCAGCATAATCGGCGACCAGATTGGGCATGCCGAACCCCAGATTTACATAGTCGCCGCTTTTGAGCTCCTGCGCCGCCCTTTTGGCCATTCCGTTTCTATCCAACCTCTGCTTCATTCTCACTTGCCTCCGACTAAAATTTGCATTTTTTAATGGCTTTGTAGCCCCTAGCCCCACATCAACTTGCGCGCGGGCTCAATTTCATACAACTCGTATATAACCTCTTTCAATTTACGGTCAGTGCCCAATCCATCTTCGGGTATTTTGACAATGCGGTCGACGAATATCCCGGCTGTGATGACATTCTCTGCGTCGATCTCGCCCGGCTCTACTATCTCATCGACCTCGGCGATGACAAATTTTGCGGCCATCGCCATTACCGGATGGTCTCCCCGGAACACTCCTTTGTACACCAGATTGCCCAGTTTATCCGCCTTGTGCGCTCGGATAAAGGCATAATCGGGTTTTATTGGCTTCTCAAAGATATATTCTTGACCGTCGATAATCCTTTTCTCTTTCCCTGCTTCGATGATAGTGCCCACGCCGACAGGATTATAGAAACCGCCAAAGCGAGCAGCGCCGGCATATAGTCGCGAAGACATAGTCCCTATGGTTGTCTGCTCGACCTCCAGGCCGTTCTTAACATATTCCTCCACAAAAGCAACGCCGCCCAGATGCGGGATGCCGACCACGGGGGTTATCAGCTTCTTCATTTGAGGGAGCAGCACTGCAGGCATCACGGCATTTTCCTCGCTGAAAATCATGGGTATGAAGCAATGAGTGATAACGGTGATGTCCTTCGTCCCCTTCCTTTTCAAGGCTGCTATCAGGTTTTGAGCGGTGGCAGCTATTGCCCATGAATCCATAGCGATAGAAGCGCCATCGGGGATGTCGGCGACAGCCTCGTCGAAACTGTGGCAGATTTTGCTCACAACGTTTACCTCCTGGATAGAATTACCGATAATAAGGATAAGCAGATACGGAAAGGCTCGCAGTATGGATAGATGCCCGCAGGAAGTTCGCTTACGGAATATCCGTGCGAAGCATATCAGAAGCCCTATTTGCCGTCAAGATAATGCTCACACGATGTTTGACGATAAGGCAGCAAGGATATATCATTTTCATTTAGGAATCTCAGTATTCAGCAGTCAGCCAAAACATAACACATCACTGAAAGCTGACCGCTGATAGCTCTTAAAAAGGTGATTAAATGGAAGATATGAATAAATACCTGAAATGCACAGAGATTGTTGATTGCGATTCAGCCATCATTAAAAAGAAAGCCCGAGAGCTAGCCAGAGGACTGAAGACCGATAAAGAAAAGGCTATAGCACTGTTCTATTTTGTGCGTGATGCTATCAAATACAACCCCTATGACTCGGCAGACCGCTACGAATACAGCATAGCCAGCGCCACCCTGAAAAGAGGCTACGGGCTGTGTTTCCAGAAGGCCGCCGTGCTTATCGCCATGTGCCGGGCTATAGGAATACCTGCCCGCTTCGGATTTGCCGACATACGGAACCACCTTATGTCACAGAGATTTCTCGACATGATGTGCGGCAGCAACATACTGGTATATCACGGCTTCGCCGAAATTTACCTGGATGGCAAGTGGGTTATCGCCACGCCGGCCTTCGACCTGGCGACCTGCCAAGATAACGGGTACATACCTGTGGAGTTTGACGGCGAGCACGATGCCAGATTACACCGCCAGAGCAAGGATGGGCGGCTGCATGTCGAGTATATCAAATCCCGAGGCAGCTACGACGACCTGCCGTGGCAGACAATATACGACGCTGGCGCCGAGCATGTAGCCAGCATGGGTGTGGATGTGGATAAGTTCATGGCCAAATGGCGTACGGAGCCTGCTGGAAAATAGCTTTCAGACCTCACGATGCAGAAAAGGTAGGCAGCCATGGTTCCTGCTAAGAGCCCTATTGAAGGAGCAACTCTGACAAAGAGCCAATTTGTCGGGACGTGGAGACTCATATCCTTTGAACTCCGGAGCCCTGATGGCCAGGTGCACTATCCCGTGGGAAAGAACCCAGTCGGCTACCTCATTTATAGTGACGACGGCTATATGTCCGCAACACTTATGGCGGCCAGCCGCACCAAGGTTGCTGCCGAACTTCTGTGGTTCGCAAGCACAAAGGAGAAGGTAGCATCCGCAGACACATTCATAGCGTATTGCGGCAGATATGAGATACAGGGAGACAGAGTAATCCATCACGTTGAAGCAAGCCTCTTCCCAAACTGGGTAGGTGAGCCCCAGGAGCGCATCTTCAAGTT
>DATKWL010000204.1:0-5136 GCA_035529555.1 Dehalococcoidia bacterium
CCTTTGGGTTTACCAGTAGTGCCTGAGGTATACAGTATATACAAAGGATGACTTGACTCGACTGGCTCGGGCTTGACCATATCATCGGCTTTATCAAGAAGATTGGATAGCCAGAAGTCTCTCCCTTCTTTCATGGGCACAGTTTGCCCGGTCCTCTTGACTACTAATATCTTCTCAATTGAAGGACAGTGCTTAGCCGCTTCATCAGCTATTTCTTTTAGCGGTACAACCTTGCCGCGGCGATAACCCCCATCTGCTGTGATGATTACCTTTGATTTCGTATCGTCAATTCTGTCGCACATGGCATGCGCGCCAAATCCCGAGAATATCACTGTATGTACAGCACCGATGCGAGCACAGGCAAGCATGAAGATAGGAAGCTCTGGAATCATCGGGAGATAGAGAGCAATGCTGTCGCCTTTTTTGACGCCAATCTGCTTCAGTGCGGAGGCATAGTGGTTCACTTCTCGGAAAAGGGTGGAATAGCTCAGAACCCTTGATTCTCCCTTTTCACCTTCCCAATAGATTGCGACCTTGCTCCTGCGCCATGTCTTTACATGGCGGTCAACGCACTGGTAACTGGCATTAAGCAAGCCGCCAACAAACCAGCGCGCGTACGGGGGGTTCCAATCAAGCACACGGTCCCATGTCTTATACCAATCGAGCTGTCGCGCCTGTTCTGCCCAGAAACGGTTGGGGTCCTCTAGGGCACGCTTATGCATTTCGGCATAGCGCTTGAACGGCCACATCCTTGTGTGTGTCGGCATTGAACTTATGTTATTCGATTCACGATTGTCAGTCATTCCGCCACTCCTTCCGTAAGGGAAACCTGGAGTGCCCACATTTCCCTTCTCCATATATCCTCAAACTCAATCAGTCTTTTTGAGGAATTCCTCTATTTCCTTAACCAGTTTTTCGCTTTCTTCCTGGCTAAGGGAGAGATTACTTTCAAGATGCTTGATGTAGTTGTCCACTTCCGGATAACTGAATCTTACGCGGGCTATCCTCTCGTTCTGATTTCTAACAGCTTCGTCAAGGTCTCTGAAGTCTATGCCCAGACCAAATCTCTTGTCAAGGAATTCAATGACCTTTTTGCAGGCAGCGGGGTCTTCTGTGGGTAATAAATAGAAGGGGACGGGTACCCATAGGCTCGCTGCAGCAATATTTCTATTGCAGGCAGCCCAGAGTAGAAAGGAGCTTAAGGTTGGTCGTTGCCCCGGTGGCGTCTCGTAATCCATCCCTTTATCCGGGTAGTGCTGGCCTAAGGCTTCTCTTATCTTCACCGAGTTGGAGATGGCCAACAAATCCCTGGGCGCAGTATGAGCACTTAAAGAAACCATGCCGCCTATGGTATAAATCTCTTTCACGTGGCAATAATTTTCGGCGACATCCAGAACTGTATTCAAAAATCTATGCCACTCAGACCTGGGTGTATTGCTCTTGAAAAGAACTAGGTCTTTCTGGCGGGAGTAAAAAAATTTGCTTTCCGGAAATTGTACGACATCATCCTGTACTGAAACACCGCCGAGAGGAAAAAAGTCAAGAGGCTCAATCTCGGCGAAGACTTCAACTCCGAGCTTGGAGTTCAGATAATCAATAACTTTCGTGCCCAATTCGGATGCATCCTCGTGCCATCCGACTACGAGGGATGAACTTTTAAACTGTGGTGTACTGTGTATTTTTAATGAATCCATCCCGGCCATTAGTCTTCCTTGGGTCCCTTTTTAAAGAACTTGTCGATATCCTCCAGAATCTTTTTCTTATCCTCCTCGGTTATGGGGCCAGGCTCGGTCGGCCTAGCATGAGTTACCTGTCTCAATTTTTCCAAATGCTCTTTTATCTCGGGAGGGAATCTATCATACAAAAGCTCGATTTCCTTTTCGCTTTGTGAGATGAATGCATTCAATTGTTCCAGATCTATTTTGATTCCCAGGGCAGCGGCCAGTACCTCCAGAACCGACCTGGAAGCTTTGGGATAAGCGATGGGGAGCCCCTGCAGGTAAATCGGTATCTCACCCATTACACAAATGCTCTCGATGCCCCTTTTTTTAGCAACTCCCAAGAGCAGCCCATTCAGCCCGGTGATATTCCCCTGTCCACCTCTTTCCTCAATGTCAGACATTAATATTGTATTATCATACTTTTTTATTTCGTTGATTAAGTCCTTTGTGTTTGGCACTGCCCAAACCTTGGGTCTGGCGGTGTGGTGAATCGGTGCCACTGCGGCCCCTGAAGTGTATATCCTCTGACACCCAAATTTTTGAGCGACATCGATAACCAGATTAGCCATTTGGTAAGCTTTCTTACCTTCTGCGTAGGCTTTACCTCCGTCAGTGGGTTGTTCTTCCCCGATGAAGAACAAAAAGTCTCCTCTTTCAGTTCTCTTGAAATAGAATTTACTGGCAGGGAATTCAAGTTCTTTCAATTCGCCATTTCTAATCAGAACCCTTTTGGGATAGAAAAAATCCCAGGGCTCAATCTCGCCTAATTCCTCAGCGTCGAGCATGCTCTTCAGAGTATCGATAGCAATCAGACCGATACTACCGATCCCAGGCCAGCAAGCCACCATAATGGGATTCTCCAGTTCTGGTTCTTTGAAAAGTCTGATTCCCAAAGCGTCTCTCTCTACTACTTTATAAATGAGTCATGCCGATCAGGTCTTTAACATGAATGTGCGCTGATTCATCTATCTTTAAGCCCTCATCTATTAGCGACAGGACCTTTTCCTTCTCTTCGGGAAGTTTATACCCATTGTAGTCCTGTTTGAACAGGGTATATCGATGGCCTACGTCCTTGTACCATGAATTAAGGAAATGGTCAAAGCATAGCCTGCTGGTTACATTCAGGCTCTCCACCATCAATTTCAACTCCTGAAGGCGCTCGTGAGGTGATGAGAGAGTGAGATTGCCCTTTGAATAATCATCATACAGAGGCATGCCGGGTCCCGTCACAAAGGGCCTCAGTCTGATAAAATCGGGATTCACTTCATTTAGAACCTTAGCTGTATTCCTGGCATGCTGCTCCCATCTTTCCCTGCCGCCTAAATCGGGCATGACATACTCAGACAACTCAAAACAAGCCTCTTTGGCTTTCTTCCCTGCCTCGATTTGCTCTGCCGCTGTTACGCCTTTATCCACATACTTTAACAGGTCATCGTCCCCCGTCTCCAGCCCGACATGGAGTCTGGAAAGTCCGGCTTTGCGCAGTTCCTTCAGCTCCTCGATAGATTTCTTGGCCAGAGTTTTTGCTCTGGCATAAGATGTGACGCGCTCTATAGTAGGAAATGTCTCTTTTAGATAAGCCAGGACTTCCAGAAGCTGAGGGGTTGGCATGATGATACTGTTGGCATCCTGAAGAAAAACAGTCTTAGCACCGAAGTAAAGCCAGTTGAATATCATGACAAAGCAATGGTTGACATTAAGCGCCGGGTCATACCGGACTAAAGCTGTACCCACATCTGCGTTTATGCTTCCACCATAGCCGAGCTTCCAGGATACTGCCTTTATTCCCTCAGCTATTTCCCTGGCAGTGTCTATATCCTTTTTTATATCCTCTACAGGTCGCAACTGAAACTTTTCGCGATTGTACATAATAGCGTAGCAGAACTTGCATCTGCTCCAGGGACAGTTACGTGTTGCCCTTATCAGCAGGGAATGGCTCCCTCCTTCACTAGGTGGCCTGATTGGCCCCACTTCAAAAGACAGGCTGCTGAGCTTGCCGATATTCAAACCGTCAAGTTTAGAGTTTTGCCCTGATACGTCAAATCCCATTTGAAATCACCTGAGCTTGAACAGTGAATTTAGTTTTTGTCCTTGATTCAACTGTTTCATTAATTTCTGCATCTGTCTATGCTGGTTGAGCAACTGGTTGACATCCTGAGGGGTTGTGCCGCTGCCACGAGCGATACGCCGTCGCCTGCTGCCATCTATTATGTTGGGGTTATGTCTTTCCTCGGTGGTCATGGAGAGTATTATAGCTTCAATCTTCTTAGGCTGCTTCTCATCCAGACCCGCAGGCAGTTTTCGTGCTATTCCTGAGAAACCGGGTATCATCTCCATCACTTGAGCAAGAGGCCCCATCTTCTTTATCTGCCTAAGTTGTTCCAAAAAGTCCTCCATGTCAAAGCTGCCGTGGCGTATTTTGCGCTCCAATTCTTTAGTCTTATCGATATTAGTAGCCAATTCAGCTTTTTCGATGAGGCTTATGACATCACCCATGCCCAGGATTCGCGATGCTAAGCGGTCAGGATAGAAAGGCTCCAGAGCATCGGTTTTCTCCCCTATGCCAACGAATTTGATGGGCACTCCGGTAACTGAAGTAATTGACAGAGCTGCTCCACCTCGGGCGTCGCCGTCCATTTTGCTCAGGATTACGCCAGTGAGCCCTACAGCTTTGTTGAATTCCTCAGCTATTTTTACAGCCTCCTGACCGGTCATAGCATCGGCGACAAGCAATACCTCGGTGGGATGAAGATTCTTATTTAGCTCAGCAATTTCTTTCATAAGTGTCTCGTCGATATGAAGTCGACCGGCCGTATCGACAATAACTGCGCTGGCTGCTATCTCTTTAGCTCGCTTCATGGCGTTAGAACATATAGCAGCTACAGAACCACCGTCGCTGTAAACAGGAATATCCAACTGTTTACCCAGGACAGCGAGCTGTGTTGCCGCAGCGGGACGATATATATCAGCAGCGACCATCATCGGGCGCTGCCCGCTCTTTTTGAGGTGCAGGGCTAGCTTGGCAGCGGTAGTGGTTTTGCCTGCGCCCTGCAAACCGACAAGCATGATTACAGTGGGTGGCTGATTAGCATGTTGCAGCTTTTGCTGCCCGCCGCCCAAAGTGACAATCAACTCCTCATGTACAATCTTTATCACGTGCTGCCCGGGAGTCAGGCTCTCCAGCACATTTGCCCCTATCGCACGTTCTTTCACCCTTGCTATAAAGTCCTTGACCACTTTGAAATTGACGTCGGCTTCAAGGAGTGCAAGCCTCACCTCACGCAGCGCTTCGTCAACATCCTTTTCTGTAAGCTTACCTTTGCCTGTGAGCTTCTTGAACACATTGCCTAATTTGTCGGATAAAGTCTCAAACATCTTTTCCCTCAAGCCTATTCTAGCTTGGGGTATTGCAGCG
>DATKWL010000205.1:0-2880 GCA_035529555.1 Dehalococcoidia bacterium
GCATAAACTTTGGCTCCGTTGGTATGAATTATGTCAACCAGGTCTTTGAGTCCGGGGGTAAAACGGTCATCATATATGCCGTATAGAGGAGCGTTCAACAGCCTGCTAGCAGTGCAGCTTATGCCGATGATAGCCACACCACCTTTTGCTCTCTCAGCGTAGCAAGCCTTTGTCTGTTCGCACACCGTGCCGTCCTCTGACAAGGCTATGCCCATCGCAGGCAACTTAATCCTGTTCTTTAATTCCATATTCCCGATTTTGATAGGCTCAAACAACTTCGTAAGTTTCTTTGCAGGCATATCTCTCACTCCTTATCCTTACCATAAATCATAATGCAGTTGTACGAATGTATGCAAGTAAATAGCCCTTTCATATTTAGCCGTTGACACTTCAAATGATATGAGCTACCATTTCACAGGTGATTACGGGAATCAAAACAAGCCGCTCAAAATAGAAGCAGGGGTTTACCCGCTTCTATTTTTGTTATTACTGGACTGGGACAAACAAAACCGCCCCACATAGGGGCAAAGAGAGGATGAGCATCATGGTAGGCATCACTTCATATGGAGCATACATTCCTCTGCTCAGGATAAGCCGCAAACTCATTTCTTCAGCCACGGGTTGGCTGGGCACCGCGGGCAGCCTGCCTGGCGAAAAGGCGGTGGCCAATCACGATGAGGACAGCCTCACTATGGCCGTTGCCGCTGCTGTCGATTGCCTGAAAGGATTTCCTCGAGAAAATGTTGACGAGCTGTGCTTCGCCACTACCACCACTCCATATAGGGAGAGGCAGAGCGCTGTCCTGATCGCCACTGCCCTCGACCTGCGTTCTGATATCAGGACCGCCGATTTCTGCAACTCCACGAAGTCCGGTACCACCGCCCTCCTCTCCGCTCTGGATGCTATCCAGGCAGGGTCGGCAAAGAACGCCATTGTCTGCGCTGCCGACTGCCGTGGGGGCAAAGCCGGCAGCAGCCAGGAGCAGTCCTGCGGCGATGGAGCTGCTGCTCTGCTTCTGGGCGATAGCAACGTCATTTCCACAATCGAGGGCTCTTACTCCGTATCCCACGACTTCGTGGATTACTGGAGAACGGAGGCAGACAGATTCGACCATGCCTGGGAAGACAGATGGATACGCGATATAGGGTACAGCAGGTTTATCCCTGAAGCGATATCGGGACTGTTGAAAAAGTATAAATTGAATATCAAGGATTTTGCCAGGGTGCTTTATCCCGGCTTCTATCCCAGAGAGCATGCGGCGATAGGAAAGAAGCTGGGAGCTGAGCCCAATCAGATTCAGGAACAGCTTTTCGCTACAGTGGGTGACACAGGCACCGCTTATCCTCTGATGATGCTGGTGGCAGCCCTCGAAGAAGCTAAGCCGGGCGATAAAATACTCGTCGTCAGCTATGGCAACGGATGCGATGCCATATTCCTTCAGGTTACAGAGGGGATAGAGAAATCAAGGGATAGAAGAGGCATAAAGAAGCACCTGGCTTCAAAGAAAGAGCTGACCAGCTACGAGAAATATGCCACCTACCGCGATATACTCACCGTAGACATAGGGCGCAGGGGTGAAGATGTCGGGGCTACCCAGCTCTCTACGCTGTGGAGGGAGCGCAGGATGGTTCTGGCTTGCTGCGGGTCGAGGTGTAAGCGTTGCGGCACTCCCCACTATCCGCGCCAGGTGGTATGCGCCAATCCGAAGTGCGAAGCCGTTAATGAGATGGAGACCTATCGCTTCTCGGACAAGAAGGGAAATCTATTCACCTATACCAGTGATTCGCTGGCACCCAGCTTAAGCCCGCCTGCCATATACGGTATAGTTACCTTCGAGGGCGGCGGCAGGTACAACTTTGATTTGACCGATTGCGACCTCGAGTCGCTAAAGGTGGGAATACCTGTGGAGATGACCTTCCGCAGAAAGTACCGCGATTTAGTGCGGGGTGTACACGGCTATTTCTGGAAAGCAACGCTGCCCAGGGCTTAAGGTTTATTGATTTAGAAGTATGCTTAATAAGGGGGTCACAATGGCCGACGGAATTAAAGACAAAGTTGCGATTATAGGGATGGGATGCACCACCTTTGGAGAACATTTCGACAGGAGTTCCGAAGAATTGATGGTCGAGGCCTGTATGGAGGCTATTCAGGACGCCGGCATTAACAAAAAGGACATCGGAGCAGCCTGGTCCGGTACCTGTTATGAGGAGACCAACATAGGCAAGTCTGCCATTACATTATCCGTAGCTTTGAAACTGCCCTTCGTGGGCTCAACCAGGGTGGAGAACTGGTGCGCTACCGGCTCAGAGGCGTTGAGGGGTGCTTCTTATGCAGTTGCCGCAGGAGCCTATGATATATGTCTGGCATGTGGTATAGAGAAGCTCAAGGACACCGGCTACGGCGGCCTGCCTCAGAACGAGGTGCAGTGGGGCACAGTGCGCAGGCTCGTTGACTCGAACCAGACCGCGCCGGGCATGTTCGCCATGCTGGCGACGAGATACTTCTCACGATATGGAATTGCGCCTGATGCGGGCAAGAGAATGCTGGCTATGATATCGGCCAAGAGCCATCGCAACGGCGCTCTCAACCCAAAGGCCCATCTCAGGAGAGAGGTAACCGTCGAGCAGATAGTGAATGCTCCTATAATCGCCTGGCCGCTGGGCCTGTTTGACTGTTGTGGGGTTAGCGATGGCTCAGCCGCAGCTATCGTCTGCAGGGCAGATATGGCCAAGAAATTCCGACCCGACCCTGTATATATCAAGTCTCTCCAGATATCAGCAAGCTCAGGGGTGGAGATGCTGTACGATGATGACTGGACTCATGTGGAGACCACCACCCATGCTGCTGCCGCAGCATATAGGGAAGCGGGAATAAAAAACC
>DATKWL010000206.1:0-3190 GCA_035529555.1 Dehalococcoidia bacterium
GCAGGCAAACAGGGGTATAAAACCTGAGGAAGTCGCAGCGGCAACCATGAAGGGAATCGAGAACGATGATTCCGAAATCGTTATCGGCATGGCCCAGAACCTTAAAATGGGGTCTCGAACAGACCCGGAGAAAGCCTTCAAGCAAATAAACAGATAACAAAAAATCCTATCTAGTCAATTAAACTGAAAAAGGGGAGAAATGCCAGCAGTAGCAATCATCGGCGGTCAATGGGGAGACGAAGGCAAGGGCAAGGTCATAGACCTGCTCGCAGAAAAGGCAAATGTGGTGGTGAGGTTTTCCGGAGGAAACAACGCCGGCCACACGGTAATCAACAAGTTCGGCGAGTTCAAGATGCACCTTATTCCCTCGGGTATCTTCTATCCGGGAGTGGCCTGCCTCATCGGCAACGGTGTGGTGATTGACCCCGCCGCACTTCTAAGCGAGGTGGAGACCCTCAAAAAGCATGGCATCAGTGTAAAAAACCTCTTTGTCAGCGACCGCGCTCACCTGATTATGCCCTATCACATCCTCCTCGACGGACTGGAGGAGAAGGCAAGGGGTAAGGGAGCTATAGGCACCACCCTCAAAGGAGTGGGACCTGCCTTCGTGGACAAAACAGCCCGCATGGGCATCCGCATCTGCGACCTGCTGGATAAGGAGACCTTCAAGAGACGGCTGAGTCAGGTTCTGGAACAAAAAAACAGCTTACTGACCAGGCTATACGACGCCCCCCCTCTTTCCCTGGACGAGGTATTTCAGAAGTATTGCCAGTACGGGGAGAAGATAGCACCTTTTGTTCGGGAAACAGATGTAATATTGAGAGAAGCGCTGCGGAAAGGCGAAAAGGTTATGCTCGAAGGTGCGCAGGGCAGCATGCTCGACCTTGATTTTGGCACCTACCCCTATGTAACCTCGGCGTCCGTGGGCGGGACGTCTCTATCTATGGGTCTGGGCATAGGCTCAATGAAGATAGATGGCGTTGTGGCGGTGTTTAAGGCTTATACAACAAGGGTGGGCGGCGGCCCCTTCCCCACCGAGCTTCTGGACGAGTGCGGCAACACTATCAGGGAGCGAGCCCATGAGTACGGCACAACAACGGGACGACCCCGCAGATGCGGCTGGTTCGATGGCGTTGTTGCCCGCTACAGCGCTGAGGTCAATGGGCTGACCTCCGCTGCCATCACCAGATTCGACATCCTGGACACCTTCCCCACTATCAAAGTCTGCACCGCTTACAAAGCTGGCTCCACTACCTATCATCGTCCCCCGTCTAATCTGGCTCTTTTCGAAAAGTGCCAGCCGATTTATGAGGAGCTGCCGGGCTGGCAGAGCCCCACCGACAACATTCGCAGCTTCAAGAAGCTGCCGCCTCAAGCTCAGGCTTATGTCAGAAAGCTGGAGCAACTAATCGGATGCCCGGTCAGTATCATCTCCGTTGGCCCCGCCCGAGAGCAGACCATCGTGGTCAAAAACGTCCTGTGACATTTCATAGATTACAAGGTGGCGAACATCGTTTCCCCATGCTATAATTAGTTTTCGGTTGTTCCTAAAATCAAGGAGGTGCACTAAGGATGACAACGACAGATAAGCCAGAAGTGACTTTTGGCAAAATAACCGATGAAGCCCTGGCCGCAATGCGAGCCAAGTTCGGCATACCTTACTACATGATTCGGCAAAACGAAGCGGCTTCAAAGGATTCCATCAGGCAGTTCTGCAATGGTATAGGCGACGACAACCCCCTGTATCGCAACGCTGAATACGCTACGAGAACCAGATGGGGGCATATCATTGCTCCACCCACTTTCCTCTATGCAGTGGCTTGTCCGCAGGGAATGGAGGGGTTGGCCGGCGTGCACGCCTTCTACTGCGGCTGCAACTGGGAGTGGTTCAAGGCCATTCATATCAACGATGATCTAACCTGCGTCGATTACCCCACCGACCTCATAGAGAAGCAGGGCAAGATGGGCGGACGCCAGTTCCTGCAAATCGGCAGGACGGTATACTACAACCAGAGGGGCGAGATTGTAGGCACTCAGAAAAGGGAGACCATGCGCGTCGAGAGACAGCAGGCCAAGGAGAGAGGCAAGTACGCTGGTATGACGAAATACGTATATACTCAAGAGGAATTGCGCAAGGTCGACCAGTCATACGAGAACGAACAGGTCAGAGGAGCAAATCCCCGCTTCTGGGAGGATGTCAATGTAGGCGACCCGGTAACCCCTGTTACCAAGGGGCCGCTGGGCCAGACGGATATGGTGGAGTTCTGGGTAGGCATCGGCGGCGGCCAGGGTGCACACCGCATACGCCGCACGTACATGAAGCGGCATCCCAAGTGGGGCATCAAAGACCCGAAATCAGGCATACTTGAACCGATGGCTGACGTTCACTATGAATCGGACAAGTCCGATGCTATCGGTGTACCCGTAGCTTACGACCTGGGCATGCAGAGGTTCTGCTGGGCCGGTCATGTCATCACTAACTGGATGGGCGACGAAGGCTTCATGAAGAAGCTGAGCGCTCGCTGCATCCTGTTCAATGTGTTCGGGGACACGCAATTCATCGGCGGCACCGTTGCTAAGAAGTGGACCGAGGGCAATGAGTATCTTGTAGAAATTGCGATAAAAACGGTAAACCAGAGAGGCGAGGAGACCATGCCGGGCAAGGCGGTGGTATCGCTGCCTTCAAAAGTGCGATGGGTTTAGAAAGTTAAAAAGGGGATTAACCGTTTAGTTAGCGCCTCCCTGCGGGAGGCGCTACTATTTTGTCCCAGAGGATATCGCTTAACTCGAATACGGGGCCGTTTTTGCACACCAGCTTACGCCCATGTTTGGTTTCTATAGAACAGCTCAGGCAAGCGCCCACACCACACCCCATAACAGTCTCCAGCAGGACATAAACCGGCTTACCCCCGAATTTGCTACTCATCTTCGCTATCGCTCTGTACATTGAAAGCGGGCCACAGGCAAAAATCTGGTCTGCTTCGGGTATGAATTGGGGCAAGATGTCGGTTATCATCCCCTTTTGCCCTAAAGAACCATCCTCTGTGGTAATGACAGGTTTAATTCCGGAGGGCAATAGGTGCTCTGGATATATCTTAGTCGAGCTTTTCTCTCCGATGAGCAGCTTAACCGAAAGACCATCAGCAATAGCCTTTTCAGCGAGCGCTATCAACGGGGCTACCCCGACGCC
>DATKWL010000207.1:0-14161 GCA_035529555.1 Dehalococcoidia bacterium
TGACCTCAATGCCGCTGAACTTATACAGGAAAAGGGCAGTGGTAAAAGGGTAGCAATCGTGGGACATTTCCCATTTGTTAATAGGCTTCGCGAAACAACAAAAGAACTCTATGTAATTGAGAAGCACCCCAGAGAGAGCGACTTAGCGGAAAACGAGGCCCAAAATATTATTCCTAAAGCAGATGTGGTAGCTATCACAGGGAGTGCCTTTGTCAACCACACTATTGAAGACCTGCTCAAGCTCTGTGAACCAAATGCTTTGGTCATTGTCCTGGGACCAAGCACACCGCTCTCGCCGATACTCTTTGATTACGGAATAGATGTTATCTCTGGCACAAAAGTCATTGAGCCCGAAACAGTGCTGCGCCACGTCAGCCAAGGCTCCACTTTTCGTCAAATGAAAGGAGTCCGGCTTCTCACCATGAAGAGGTGAAACATGTTTCGTATTGATGCTGAAAAGTGTAACGGTTGTGGAGCATGTGTCGCAGTCTGCTCTCAAAGAGCTATAGACCTCATGGGAGAGAAGGCTGTAATCAACCACAGAGTATGCGAAGAATGTGGCAACTGTCTTGAAGTTTGTGCGGCTGGTGCCATTTATGAGGCAGTGAAAGAGCCACGATTCATTCGAATTAAGAGGCAGGCACAGGCTAGTGCCCAAGGGAAGGAGGTGAGTGAAATGCCATTCGGAAGAGGTTGGGGTGGCGTAGGCGTAGGCATGGGACGTCGTATTGGTCTCGGTCGAGGCTTAGGCATGGGACGAGGCATGGGCTTTGGTCGCGGCTTTGGTATGGGGCGCGGCAATCCTTATCCATTCTGCCGCTTCTATCGCTGGCTACCGCGCCGCTGGTGGTCATATGGCAGCGGTTACACTCCCACGCAGCCACCGCCACAGACTTACAGTCAGGGTAGCAATTACGGCTACCAAGCGCCATATGCGTGGTGGTGACGAACCACCATAAATCAGTAAGGAGGTGAGTGAAATGCCTTACAGATACGGGTATGGAATGGGCTTCGGTTTCAGAGGTGCATCTCCATCCTGGCCCTACGTAGGTAGAGGAAGAGGAGGAATGCCCCGATGCTGGTATCCCGGATTTTACGCGGGGCCCGGTTACGCTCCCCCTCCGCCCCCTCCCTACTATGGGGGCGACCGGGGTGCACCCTACCCCGAGATGAGTCGAGAAGATGAAATGGGATTCCTTAAAGAAGAAGCAAACGCCGTAAAATCACGACTCGATGGAATCGAGGCCAGAATAAAGGAACTGGAGAAAGAAGAAAAATAATAGCGAATTGCGCTGTAGTTAATGGGGCAGGGATTCAAATCCAGCACGCCTGCCCCCATTAGAGGAGGTGTGCCTTGAAAATAGCGATTTCGGCAACAGCGCCCAGCCTGGATGCCGAGGTGGACCCACGGTTCGGCAGGTGCCAGTATTTCGTGATTATCGACCCCGATACAATGAAGTTCGAAGCAGTAGAAAATACCAGTGGTATGGCTTCAGGTGGAGCTGGAATAGCCAGTGCCCAAACCGTGGCCGAAAAAAGAGTCCAGGCGGTGCTTACGGGCCACTGCGGCCCCAATGCCTATCAGACTCTTACAGCAGCAGGGATTCAGGTAATCACGGAGGTATCGGGGAAAATAAAAGATGTTGTTGAAGGGTACAAATCAGGGCAATACAAGAAGTCATTTGGGCCCAGTGTTAGCGCTCACTTCGGGATGGGACGCGGGAGGAGCAAAGGCATAGAAACTACCAGAGCACAACCGTCTCCCACCGTTGAGCATGAGATAGGGGAACTTAAAACCCAATCTGAGATGCTAAAGCAGCAATTGAGCGAGGTGATGGTTCGGCTCAATCAGCTTGAAAAGAAAGCCAAAACTTAAAGGAGAAAAGAATGACCGGAGGCAGCGAATGACTGTACGAATCACTACCCTCAGTGAAAACACTGCTCAACTTGGATTTCTCGGCGAGTGGGGACTGAGCATCCTGGTGGAGACGGATAGCACCAGAGTGCTGCTCGATACAGGTTTGAGCACCTCGGCGGTGTACAACGCTGACCTCATGGGAATTGACTTCTCCACAATCGATGCAATTGTGCTCAGCCACGCTCACGGAGACCACACCGGCGGTTTGCGAGATGTGCTGAGAAGGGTGAGAAAACAGGTGCAGGTTATAGCCCATCCTGATATCTGGATACCGAAATATGTTGTCTACGGTGAGATAAGTCGCTACGCAGGGATACCTTATATGAAAGAAGATCTCGAAAGTCTTGGAGCTTCGTTCACTCTTACAACAAAGCCCTTCAAGATAAGCGATGACATTATGACTACGGGCGAGGTCGAAATGACCACGGATTACGAAACGATTGATGACAGGTTATTTGTGAAAAAAGGCAACAATATAGTACCAGACCCGCTGACAGATGACCTGGCCATAGTGGTGAAGACAACTGAGGGTTTGGTTCTGATTACCGGGTGCGCACACCGCGGCATTATCAATACCGTCAGGCATGTCCAGAAACTCATGGGAGGAGAGTATATACATACAATTATCGGCGGTACACATCTTATGGTGGCTTCTCCAGAGCGCATTCAAAACACTGCCAGCGAACTTAAGGAGCTTAGACTACAAAGACTGGGTGTATCCCATTGCACCGGCTTTAATGCCTCTGCAGCTCTGGCAAAGGAGTTCAGCGAGAGCTTTTTTCTAAATAACGCAGGCAGTCAACTGACATTTGAATGATAAAAAATCAATCGGGAGGTTGTTTCATGCCTAGAGGAGATGGAACGGGACCCCCTTGGGGCAGCGGTTCAGGAACAGGAAGAGGTCAAGTAAAAGGCGTTAGGGGCGCCGGGAGGATGGGCGGGAATCGCCCGGGTGCAGGGCCTGCTGGAAATTGTGTTTGCCCTAGCTGTGGGGCAAAGGTGGTCCATCAAAGGGGTGTTCCGTGCTACAACCTTAGCTGTCCACAGTGCGGCACGAAGATGATAAGAGAATAAGATGATAATCTCCGTTGCCAGCGGAAAGGGTGGAACAGGCAAAACCCTGGTCGCCACCAGTCTTGCCCTGTCATTGGGTAAGCATGTGCAGATTGTGGACTGCGATGTCGAGGAGCCGAATGTGCACGTGCTTCTGCAGCCCACCATTACCCAGAGCAAGCCTGTGTGCATCCTAGTGCCCAGGGTGGACAAGATAGGATGCAACTACTGTGGCGAGTGCGCCAAGGTCTGCGTCTACAAGGCTATCGCTGTGGTCAAGGATATAGTGCTTGTCTTCCCGGAGCTATGCCACGGCTGCGGCGCCTGCTCCTATCTCTGTCCTCAAAAGGTGATATCGGAGGAAGGCAGAGAGATAGGAATAGTTGAGACAGGCTACTGTGGCGAAATAGACTTCGTTCAGGGGAAACTCAACATTGGCGAGGCAATGGCTCCGCCAGTCATTCGCGAGGTGAAGCAACTTGTTAACAGAAAGAAGACAGCCATTATTGATGCCTCACCCGGTACTTCCTGTCCCGTGGTGGAAGCAGTCAGGGGCAGCGATTTTTGTCTGCTGGTTACCGAGCCGACGCCCTTTGGGCTGCACGACCTGTCTCTTGCTGTTGATACAGTGAAGGCATTGGGCATATCCTGCGGTATAGTGCTAAACCGCGCAGGTGGCACATACAGCAAGGTAGAGGAGTATTGCGTTAAGGAAAATATACCCCTGCTCCTCAAAATACCGCTTGACAGAGAGATAGCCCGTTTATATTCGAACGGTATTACTCTGGTCAAAGGCGTGCCTGAATGGTGCGATAAATTCAAAGGGCTTTTTCACAATATCGAGCAAATCGTAGCTGCGAATAAACAGGTGAGAACATGAAGGAAATCGTAGTTCTCAGCGGAAAGGGCGGGACAGGAAAGACTACCATGGTAGCCTCGTTTGCAGCACTGGCCAAAAACAAGGTATTGTGCGACTGCGATGTGGACGCCGCTGACCTGCACCTGCTTCTGAAACCGAAGATAAAAGAAACCCACGAATTCAAAAGCGGCCAGACAGCCATCATCAATGAAAAACTCTGTACACGTTGTGGCCTTTGCGAAGAGGTCTGTCGTTTTGAAGCGATAAAAAACCTTAAGGTGGACCCCACCGCCTGCGAGGGCTGTGGCTTCTGTGCCCGCGTTTGCCCTGAGAATGCCATAACCATGGAGGAAAATCTGGCAGGGCACTGGTTTATCTCTGATACCAAATACGGTCCACTGGTTCACGCCAGGCTGGGCATTGCTCAGGAGAATTCAGGCAAGCTGGTGAATGTAGTCAGGCAGAATGCCAGGTCAATTGTGCACAAGGAAGAATTCAATTACATCATCACCGATGGCCCCCCGGGCATTGGCTGTCCCGTAATCTCTTCCCTTTCTGGAGCCAATCTGGCACTCCTGATTACTGAGCCCACTCTGTCCGGGATGCACGACTTGGAACGAGTTATAGGTGTATGTCAACACTTCGGAGTACCAGCTTTGGTCTGCATTAACAAATACGACCTTAATGAGGAGAATTCTCAACTCATCACCAAATCATGTCTACATCAAGGAATAGAAGTTGTTTCCAGAATACCTTACGAAACCAAGGTCTCTGAATCTATAGCAGAAGGCGTGCCTCTGGTTGAATATATAGACAACGGAGCATCGCAAGAAATACGATCGCTCTGGCAAACTCTAAGCAATGTTGTGAGAGCAAACCAATAGAAAGGAACTGAGCCTATGCCTATTTATAGCTACAAATGCCGAGAATGCGGAGAGGTATCGGATATCTTTCTTCATAGAATTGACGGAATAGCGAATTGCCCTGGTTGTGGCAGCGATAACCTAGAAAGGCTCATTTCTGCATCTTATTCAGTGAAAACCAACTCATCATCGCATGGTAATACCTGCTGCGGCAGGACAGAGCGTTGCGACAAGCCACCATGCTCCTCAGAAGACGGCTGTCGGAGGGGTAAGAGGCATGGGTGATATCGAGCTTAAGCCTGGATACTCTACCAAGGAAGTGCCCGGGAGATGCATCAAATGTCTTGCCGAGCAAGAATCTCGTAATTGTCTCTGGGAACTTCTTAAAGGCGAAGGGCAAAATAGAGAACTCGAAAAGACTTATGAGGCTATGATTACCTTACTCACATCCCCTGAGCTGCAGAAGCTGCGAGGTGAATCTGAGAAGTATCTTGCGGAGGGCAGAAACGTCAAGATTGTGATACATTTGGGTGATGAAGAACCCAAATACGAGATAAAGCTGGATTAAACATACAGGAGGCTGAAATGAAAATAGCTGCAGTATCAGACGATGGCTACAAAATTAGCCAGCATTTCGGAAGGGCCCCATACTATGTTGTAGTGACCGTGGAGAACGGGGTAATCGTGAACAAGGAACAGAGGCCCAAAGCCGGGCATCATACCTTCGCTGCTCACGAGTCCCACAAAATGGCACCAGGCGAGCGCCACGGCTTTGATGCCGGCTCGCAAAGCAGGCACGCCAGCATGGCGGAAACCATAGCCGATTGTCAGGTGCTCTTGGCAGGGGGCATGGGCTGGGGCGCCTACGAGAGCCTAAAAGGCTATAACATTGAGCCCATAGTGACCGATGTGGAGAATATTTATAAAGCTGTGGAGCTTTACCTCAAAGGAAAATTGCCTAATCTCATGGATAGACTTCACTGAGACTAAAATATGCGCCCACTTTAGACTAACTGATACACTTAGTCAGGAGAGCAAACTATGACTACTGAAGAGCATATAAGAGAAAGGCTTGAGGATGTTCTGGTGCCAGGCTCTATGCGCAGCCTGGTGAAGCTCAACCTGGTACGCAATATCTCAGTGGCCGATGGCAAGATGGACATCAGCTTGGCCTCAACAGCCCTTAGCTCAAAAGCACAAGGCTGGCTCAAAACCAAGGTTACGGACACTGTCAAAGCGCTACCCGGAATAAAGAGTGCAACGGTGGATTTCACTGAAGCAAGACCCAAGGAACTCAACGAAGTCAAACACGTTGTCGCTATCATGAGCGGCAAGGGTGGAGTTGGCAAGTCTCTGGTCACCAGCCTAATCGGTATCTCGCTGGCGCGCCGCGGCTATGAAGTAGGCATCCTGGACGCCGACATCACTGGCCCCAGCATACCACGAATGTTCGGCATCAGCGAGCGTCCTGCTGGCAGCGAAACAGGTATGCTGCCCCCGCTGTCGCATCTGGGCATTGAAATCATGTCAATAAACCTTATTCTGCTCAATGAAGATGATGCTGTTATATGGCGCGGGCCTCTCATAGGGAAAACGATTACCCAGTTCTGGGAGGATGTGCTCTGGGGCAAGCTGGACTACCTGCTCGTTGACCTGCCGCCCGGCACAGCCGATGCACCGCTAACCGTGATGCAAACGCTGCCTCTATCAGGAGTGGTCATTGTGTTCAGCCCGCAAGAGCTAGCGGCAATGGTAGTCAGAAAAGCAGTGCGAATGGCGAAGCAGATGAGCGTTCCCATAATCGGTGTGGTGGAGAACATGAGCTATTTCACCATTCCAGACAGCGGGAAGAAGATAGAGCTTTTCGGGAAGAGCAAGGGGCAGGAGATGGCAAAGGCGGCTGGCGCCCCGCTGTTGGGTCAACTGCCTATAGAGCCCGAACTTGCCCTGCTTTGTGATGAGGGTCATATTGAACGCTACGATTCGGAGATACTGAACAACCTCGCCGACGCCTTCCTTAAAGCGATGTCAGATAAAGCTAACGAGTGATGGAAGTGCTAACGCCTGAAGTGGGTCGGAATCCCGATGAATTAGTCAGGCAGCTAAAGGCATTCCAGCATGTGCGGGCAACCGGGGAAGTCACGCCTTCGGGTTGGCAGCCTGGGCAGGTTACGCTCAAACCAGGTCCCGCGCTGGTTGGAAGGGTATGGGAGGTCTGGAAACCTTAAACAACATTACCGCTGGTATGACAAATCGCTCGCGATCAGCGGAGCATGGAATGCTATGGCTCGGACGTGCGGAACGGTCTTGTTTAAGCGCTGCCCAAACCTGTATCAAACAAATCCGAACGAACAGAGGAACTGGAATGAACTCAAAAGCGAAAAAGGAACCCGACAAAACAAACAGGGATTTGAGGACAGTATACACTGCGATAGTTATTGACCATGCCCAGCACCCCAGAAACCTAGGGCAGATCCCTGATGCCGATGGTCTCGCCAGTGTAGTCGGTTCTTGCGGCGATACTATGGAGATATGCATGAAGGTTAGAAATGACAAGATCCTAAACGCCACTTTCTTTACGGATGGCTGTGCGACAACGATAGCCGCTGGAAGCATGGTGACTGAACTGGCCAAAGGCAAGAACGTATCTGATGCATTCAAGATCACCCACCACGATGTCCTGAATGCTTTAGGTGGTTTGCCAGAGGAGAGCCAGCATTGTGCGCTATTAGCATCGGATACATTAAGAGCAGCCATAAGAGACTACTTGGCTTTTAAGAACCAGCCATGGAAGCGAGCCTACCGGGCACATTGATGGGAAATACAGAAGGTGACAACCTTGATTTCTATGACGAGTATGTTCCTACTATTTCTCAACGGGAGAAGGTAAATGATGCGTAGTTTCAGAAACAGACAGCCACAGATAGGCAAAGATACGTACGTAAGTGAATACGCCATACTGATAGGTGATGTGCGTATTGGAGACAATTGCTACATCGGTCACGGAGCTACATTGCGGGGTGACTATGGATGTATAGAAATAGGCAGCGGTACCGCTGTTGAGGAGGGAGTGATTATGCACGCTCCACCCGGGGAAACATGCCGTGTAGGCAAGAAGGTGACTGTTGGGCATGGAGCAGTAGTTCATTCTAGCCGTATCGGTGACATGGCTGTTATTGGCATGGGCTCAGTGCTCAGTATATGTGCTGAAGTTGGTGAAGAATCGATTGTCGCTGAAGGTTCGACTGTGAAAATGGGGCAGAAAATTCCACCAAGGATTGTTGTCGGGGGTAACCCAGCCAAGGTGCTAAGAAATGTGGAAGACAAAGATAAGAAGTTCTGGGATTGGGGCAAGCAATTGTATGTCGACCTTGCCAAGGAATACCTCCAGGAGGAGAAGATAAAATAGATGTAATCAATGCTTGCGCATATCACTGATTTCTCGATTGAACCTAAACACAAGGATTTTGAACGTGCGTGCTAGGCTTTGTAACGGCGCAGTATCCGATTATTAAGGCTGTCCTACTTGGTAGCTGGTCTGTTTTTTAAGGTGGTACGATGATTGGGGCTGGTCAGAATTGAGACCACGGAGGAGGTGAGAATATGAACGTGCAAAAGAAAAAAGTCTCACAGTTCGTACTGCCCAGAGGATTTGCCGGAAGGGTTACGTTCATATTCATGAACAGGGGGCACAAGTCAATATATGAGAATGTGGCTAAGTTTCTGAAACTTCAGCCGGAAGATGACCTTATTGAACTTGCCTGCGGAAACGGCTACTTCTTGAAGAGGTATGCCTCACATGTCCATAGTATTGCCGGTTTAGACCTTTCTGAGCTTGCGATCAAGTTGGCAGTCAAGAAGAACAGAGACCGTATTGACGCAGGAACAGCAGAATTCGTGCACGGTGAAGCATCACGACTCCCCTGGGAAGATAACAAGTTCAGTGCTGCTACATCCATGGGTAGTTTCCTTGGGTTTCCCAAGCCTTTGGAGTCACTAAAGGAAATCTATCGCGTGCTGCGCCCCGCAGGAAGAGCAATTATCAGTATTGAGTTGAACGCTGAAGACGGAAAGGACCATTCAAAAGAGGCCGAAAAGTATGGGTATCACATCTGGACAGAAGACGAGGTTCGAACCATGATGAAAGAGGCCGGATTATCGGACGTCTCCATCACCTACGCAAAAGGACTTATGATGCCCAAGATGATGATCGCAAGTGGGGTGAAATTGTAGCCAATGCTCACTTCGGCGGGAAATCGAAACATGGGAGGCAATCATGACTCTCACACCGTCATTTGAAATAGGGGTCTGGAACGCCTGGATTCCCATGCTTGTTAGTCTGATTCCCGTGTTCTTCATACCTTTAATTGCCAAAAGTCGAGAGAAGGGGGTCAATTTCACAGCTGCTTTTGATAAGAAGCAGAAGAATGCCCATGTTTGTGTTCATGTGATTTATCTACTTCTCGCGATATACTCTATTTTTTTACCGCTAAAACTAGAAACTCTGTGGTTCTACGTCGGTCTCCCTATTTGTTTGGTAGGATTGATCATGTACACGATTGGTTTCGTAAATATTGCTATGACACCACCTGATAGGGTAGTTACAACAGGAACATATCGTTATACAAGACATCCTATGTACCTCACTTCATTATTAGTATTCATAGGAATAGGTATAGCTTCGGCTTCATGGATTTTCTTATTGCTTTCCATTGTATATATGATTATGCCACCTCTATTTGTAGATGCCGAAGAACGCTTCTGTCTCGATCATTATGGCGATGCCTACCGTGAGTATATGAACAGAACACCGAGATGGATAGGAATGCCAAAATCAGGTTAAAATAAGCAGTTCTAATTAACATTCTTCGGGATTGTTAAGCCTGTGAGCACTCCCTACAAATCAAACTTTCAGGCATCGGGAAACCTCTTGAGTGGGGGTGTCAGGAGTGGGCAAGTATTACAAGAGAACATACCGGAATCCGGGAGAGTTCTTCTCAGACATTATTTTTCTGCTCAAGAAATCGGGGCGTATTCGGGATTTAGCACGCAAAAAAATACTTTCAAAAGCTTTCAGGGAAAGGTTAATGCTAGCAGTCATTTCAGTGTATGGCTGCCGCTACTGCAGTTGGGCACATACTAGAGAGGCCTTAAAGGGGGGCATCAACCAGGAAGAGATTGTCGGACTGCTGCAGGGAAGTGTAGATGGTTGTCCGGAAGAGGAGGCTGTCGCCTTGCTTTATGCCCAGCACTGGGCTGATTGCGACTCAAGGCCGGACCACGAGGCTATAAACAGACTGGTAAAAACCTATGGTCTTGAGAAAGCAGAGGTAATCGACCTGGCACTGAGAATGATTCGAGTAGGCAATCTTGCGGGCAACACATGGGACGCCTTTCTTGCCAGGGTATCATTCGGAGTTCTGGGGACCAAAAGGTAAAACAATACATAATTTGTATACTGACTTAACAGATTCATAAAATGAAAATGATCAGCGCTTGTTTGCTGGGCATAAGATGCGCCTGGAGTGGCGATGAGAGATATAAGAATGAGCAAGCGCTCAGACTCCCCCAAACAGAGAGCTTGCTTTCAGTATGCCCCGAACAACTGGGCGGGCTACCTACACCGAGATCGCCTCAGGAAATCCAAGGTGGCTCAGGTGAAGACGTACTTGACCATAAAGCAAAGGTCATCAATGGAGATAACGTAGATGTCACAAACCACTTTATCAGAGGAGCCGAGGAAACGCTTAAAATTGCCAGGCGACTTAACTTGAAAGAGTTTATAGGCAAATCTGGCAGTCCATCATGCGGTTGTTGTCATATACACGATGGCTCGTTTTCAGGAATGCTGAAAGTTGGTAACGGAGTTACCGCAGCTTTACTGAGAAGACACGGAATCCGGCTAGTGTCGGAAGGGGATCTATAACTTCCTATGACAGAAGAAAAGTAAGTTCAGAACAAAGCCTTCTTCAAATACTGAGTTTGAGCAATAACCTTCATTATTAGTAGTACCCGAGTAATATAGAAATGGTAATTCGAATAGAGCTAGTACCAACACTGGATCACTGCATTGAAACCGTAGCTAGACAGGAATTCCTGAAAAGCACAGACGAATACATGCAATCAACTGAAGCTAACAAGAAGCTCGAGGATAAGATCGAACTGCTCAGGGCATTTCTAGAGACGGCGGATTTTCGGAAATTACGCTCCGAAAGCGAAAAACACCTGATAGAAGGCAAAATTGTCAGGTTCATACTAACGCTGGACAAAGGCAAACTCGACTATAAAATGAAGGTGAGTCGAAGATTTGAGATAGATAGCATCGTTTACGGGCCCGTTTCATCTTGGCGGCTGGGCAGGTCGCTCGGCATTGACCTCTTCGCAGGCAGCAGCAAAATCTGCCCCTTCGACTGTACCTATTGCGAGTGGGGACCTACGATTAACCACACCTCAAAACGCAGAGAGTTCGTGTCGCTCGATGAACTGAAAGAGGAGTTTGAGCAAGCAAAAGGTACGGCTGCTGACTACGCCACCTTCGCCGGCAACGGAGAGCCGACCTTAGCCAGCAATCTGGGCAGGGCGATTGAACTAGTCAAATCTACTTTGAAGCTACCTGTGGCAGTCCTCACCAACTCCTCGCTCATGACCGGAGAGGATGTGCGCCACGAGCTAACCCACGCTGACCTGGTAGTAGCGAAAGTCGACGCGCCGAATGAGGAGATTTTTCAGAAAATCAACAGGCCTGCCGCAGGGCTCGCTCTACAGAAGATAGTGCAAGGTATCAAGAGCTTCAGAGCAGAGTACAAAGGCAGATTGGCACTCCAAATGATGTTCGTCGATGTTAACAAGGATTGTGCCGAGGGGATGGCTCGGATAGCTGAAGAACTATCGCCGGACGAGGTACAGATAAACACACCCTTGCGTCCCTGTAACGTCAGACCTCTCACCTCTGAAGAGGTAGCCATTATCCGTGCTAAGTTTGATGGACTTAAGCAAGTCGTAACAGTGTACGAAGCGTTGAAGTCAATAAGGTGAAGCCAATAAAACTGGGAAAGGCACTTATCACAATAGATTATAGTACGAAACTGTTCTCTATACTGTCTAAGCATGGAATATGAGGAGGAGCTTTGGAGAAATATTTGAGTGCGACATTCATTATTGACTGTGACAGCGATTCTATAAAAGTGAAAGCTCGAGAATTGATCCGGGAGCATGATAAGGACACGGATAAGGCTATAGCCCTGTTCTACTTTGTAAGGGACAATATTACATACAATATCTATGTGCCAAAACACATGCCCGAGCATTTTAAGGCCAGCAACACTCTGGCCAGAGGCAAAGGCTACTGCGTCCAGAAGGCTGTGCTCTTGGTTGCGTTGGCACGAGCGGCTGGCATCCCGGCACGACTATGTTGCGCCAAAATCAGGAACTATCTTGTGCCCCCCAAAATACTTGAGAGATTAAAATCTGACATATTCCCCTGGCATGGCTATGCTGAACTTCAACTGGATGGCAAATGGGTAAAGGCCACGCCTGCCTTCGACATTAAAATGTGCCAGGAACAAAGGCTTGTCCCGGTTGAATTCGATGGGCATAATGACGCCAGGTTTCCTGCATATAATCTAGACGGCAAGAAACACATCGAATACTTGCTTGATCGTGGCCCGTTTGACGATGTCCCCCTCAATGAGATCAGAAAGGCTCTCATTGAACGTAACATGCTTGACCCAAGACAACTCGCGGATGACTTAAAGGCAGCAGAACCCGGGATAAGCGGATAAGCTAACACGTATCAGCAATTAAACTATCGCGTATTTATGTGCAGACTGTCTGCCGCAAGACTCGACCTAGCTGCATGGCATTCATGTCAACATGAGGAAGGAGCGTGAGATGAGGATAATCAATTATCTTGAGGTGGAAGCAATTGAAGATGCTCCGGGCGTAGCAAGACGTGTAGTCATTGGGCCAGAGCATGGTGCCAAACATTTCGTTATGCGAGTATTTCACATTCAGCCTGGCAGTTCTACCCCGTTCCATTCACATTGGTGGGAACATGAAATATTCATATTGTCTGGACAGGGGATGGTTCAGACCAAGCAAGGGAAAATGAACCTCAGCCAGGGGACTGTAGTTTTTGTTCCACCGCACGAAGAACACTGCTTCACCAATAATAGTAATGATATTCTTAAAGTCATCTGTATGATACCCACGGGCACAGATACCTGACCCTATAACCATGGTACGGTCTCTGAGCAGGCAGGGTGTCAGTTGAGCAGGATGAAGTTGTAAGGTAGTAATAGGAGTTGATGCTATGGACAAATCAAAATCAAACTTAGGTTTCAGACTCATGGCTCTAACCTTCAACGTTCGCGACTTTTTCGCGCCGCGAATAAATATTTTAAAAGAGGTCGGGATAAAACAGGGGTTTCATGTACTTGATTATGGCTGTGGACCCGGAAGCTACATACTACCTCTAGCTGAAATTGTGGGTAGATCTGGTAAAATTTACGCTCTCGACATGCATCCTGCTGCAATTAAGATGGTAAAAAATCTAGCCTTAAAGAAGAAGGTCACCAATATTGAGACTATTCATTCTGATTGCAAAACAGGCTTGCTGGATAGTAGTTTAGATGTAGTCTTGTTGTATGATACTCTTCATGACTTGAGTGAACCAGACAAAGTGTTGCAGGAGTTACATCGTGTTTTGAAGCCAACTGGGGTTCTGTCCATAAGCGACCACCATATGAAAGAGGTTGAAATAGTGTCCCGGTTGACAAAGACAGGATTATACAAGATATCTACAAGAGGCAAGAAGACTTACACTTCCCTTAGAGCTACGTAACAAAGTATCATTTTGTTTTGATTCTGCAGGATAGTGTATGATAATCGAAGCCGGAAGCAATACGAAAAATGGCAAAATTCTATCTGTTCTTTCTATCTTAGGTGATTACATTGGTCTGAGTTGACTAATTGAATAATTGTGCGCTAAGTAAATTTGGAGGATAAAATGGTGAAGCCCAGAGTACCCGAAACAGACCATGGAATAACAGGCGTTTTTGATACACAGACCTATGACGTAATGATGCGCCATTTGAGGGATAGAGGCTGGATAGAGACAAAGCTTGTAATAGCGTCTGGGATCTCCTCTGGACTTGCACTTGAGGTTGGCCCGGGGCCAGGCTACCTAGGTCTGGAATGGCTCAAGAACACAAAGAACACAATGCTAAAGGGTCTTGACATCAGCGACGATATGATTGCTATAGCTATAAAGAATGCCAGCGAATATGGTGTGTCAGACAGGGTCGAATATGTGAAAAGTGATGCCCAGAACATGCCTTTTGAAGAGGAGTATTTCGATGCAGTTTTCACTAACGGGTCATTTCACGAATGGGCTCATCCAGAGGAGAATATAAATGAGATTAACAGGGTTCTCAAACCGGGTGGTAAATATCTGCTCAGTGATCTTCG
>DATKWL010000208.1:0-4497 GCA_035529555.1 Dehalococcoidia bacterium
GTTCGGGAGGCACGACCTTGCTTACCATGCCTATTCTGTAGGCTTCGGCTGCATCTATTGTTTCTCCAGTGATTAACAGCTCTCTTGCCTTGGCAAATCCAACGACACGAGGCAGGGTGAAGGAGCCTGCGGTATCGGGCGCGAGTCCTCGTTTGACAAACATCATGGCGAATCTGGCATTATCCGAGGCAATGCGGATATCGCAAGCCAGGGCAAAAGAAACTCCCATTCCAGCCGCTGGCCCGTTTACAGCGGCGATTACTGGTTTGCCCATTGTCTGCATGAAAGCTACAGCCCCTACTACTGTTCCTTTACCCCAGGGCACTTCTTCTTTTGTTTCACCAACGCGTGATGAAGCAACACCTTTGTCCATCTCCTCCTTTTCAACCTGAGCGGATTTTTTGACAAACATAGAAAGGTCTACACCGGCGGAGAAATACTTGCCGGCGCCGGTCAGGACTATTGCTCTGATATCATCATCCTTATCCAAGTCGTCTCTGAACACATAGTCTATCTCTTCCATCAGGAGAAAGTCGAAGGCGTTGGCACTTTGTGGGCGGTTTAGAGTGACGGTGGCAATATGGCCTTCCTTTTGACAGATAAGGCGCTTGTATTCCATTCCAAATACCCTCTTCTGATTTTAACGTTTACATAATCTGTTTAGCCTATTCCAGAGGCAACAGATTAACTGTGAGGAAACATATCTTTTTAAATAGTGGCGGCCCTAACGAGGCCAGCCCAGAAATGAACCATGCGAAAATTGCTCATTTCTGGGCCATTTGACACAAATTTTTCTTTCTAAACCTGAAATTTCTAAATAGTCATCGAAGGCAGCGAAAGGTCTCCGAGTTCTTTAATCCTCTCAGCAATTTCTTGCGGAGTCCACTTTCTGCCTATGTCGATGGTCTTAGCAAGCTGCGGTGGCAGCCACGATTCTAGTTTGCCACCCCTGATGGACAACCAGCGCCCGTTTATATTTTGAGCGGCATCGCTTGCCAGATATACCACCAGTGGCGACACGTTATCGGGAGCCATTTCATCGAACGCGCCCTCTTTTTTCTCGAACATTCCGCCCAAGCCCGCGGTCTGAGTCGTCATTCTAGTTCGAGCCATGGGGACGATGGCATTGGCGGTGACGCCGTATTTTTCCATCTCCCTGCCCCAGACCACGGTCAGAGCGCCGATGCCTAGCTTGGCAGAGGCGTAATTGGGCTGTCCGATATTGCCCAGCAAACCTGCGTGGGACATGGTGCTTATTATGCGTCCTTTTATCGGGTTGCCTGCCTTGTGCTGCTCCCTCCAGTAAGCACAGGCATGTCTGCCACAATAGAAGGTGCCTGTCAGGTGGACCTGGATGACTGCATCCCACTCCTCTTTAGTCATATTGAAGGTCATCTTGTCTCTAAGGAATCCGGCGTTGTTGACTATGATATCGAGCCTGCCAAACTTACTGACAGCGGTATCTATAATATTTTTTGCAGCATCGAAATTTGTTACGCTCTCGAAGTTGGCTACTGCGTCTCCGCCCATAGCCTTTATTTCCTTAACTACTTCATCAGCAGGTCCTTTGGCTTGCCCGGTGCCATCCCATTCCCCACCGAGGTCATTTACTACAATCTTGGCCCCTTCTGCAGCCATTGCCAGGGCGTGGCTTCTACCGAGACCTCTTCCCGCCCCTGTTATTGCTGCAACCTTACCTTCCAGCATACCTTTACCTTGTGCCATCCTTGTTTTTAACCTCCTTTTTTGTTTTCAGAACGCTATTTGACTGAATAGATTGACGCTGGCTGTATTACAGTTCAAGTAAAAAAAAGCCTGTTCTCATCTTGTGGGTTATTTATAAGAACAGGCTTATTACGCTTCCCGTCATTGCTGGCTTTATACCTTTACTTGGATAACCCGGCATTACACCTCCCATTTTATACAGTTAACAAGAAGTGTCAAGGCGAATCTGGAAATAGAGGCTTAACATAAACTAGAAAGGAGATTCACATATATATTCGTCTCCTCCTATGAGCTGCTCCTTTTCCAGCTCGCAAATCTCATCGTCAGACATGCCAAGGATATTCTTAAATACATAGTTATTGTGCTCACCCAGACATGGAGGCGGCTTGCGTATGCTTATCGGAGTCCCGCTCATTTTCCATAACATGCCTGGATAGAGATGAGTTCCTGCCTCGCGGTGACTGACTGCTTCAAAAAAGCCACGGCTATTCAGTTGGGCATCATGGAAGGCATCCCGGTTGTCCAATACCACCCCGGCTGCTACCCCTTCCTTTTGTAAAACATACATTACCTCGTAGTGGTCGTGATGGCAGGTCCACTCTTCGATGAGCTTATCAAGCTCGTCTTGATTCTGAAGGCGTTTTAGTACAGTGAAAAATCTCTCCTCTTTGCTCCATGTCGGATTGCCTAATGCGCGGCAGAACCCCTGCCATTCTTCATCTGAGGATACTGCGATTACTACCCATTTGTCTTCGCCGCGGCAGCGGTAGACTCCGTGGGGTGCCATGGCATTGTGGCGATTTCCTAGAGGCTCTTGGACTCTGGCATTCATGGTATAGTCCATAACTGCATCGCCCAGGTGTGGTACCACGGTTTCAAGCTGTGCAAGGTCGATAAATTGCCCTTTACCCGTGCGTTTACGGTAGCGCAGAGCGCAGAGAATAGCAAAGGCGGCGGTAGCTCCGGCGGCGGCATCGCTGTGGAATATGAGCGACTGGGTTGTGGTGTAGTCGAGGTCTGGATAGCGTGTGAGCCAGGTATGACCGGCTAGAGCCTGAAGCTGGGCTCCGAAAACGGAGCAATACTTATGAGGGCCACTACAGCCCAGACCGGGCATACTGAGGCAGATGATGGATGGGTTCACTTCTTTAAGCACATCATAGGTCAGGTTTAACTTCTCCATGGTGTCAGCAGCATTGCTCTCGAAGAATACATCGCTTACCTTTATCAATCTTTTGAAAATCTCAATCCCTTCCGGCCTAGTGAGGTCGATGCAGCAACTCAATTTGTTTCTCCCCAGGGCATGAAACATTACGAAGCGCTCCCAGGGCCTATCCCCTGCCCAGTGGTCTACATAAGTCTGTATACCTCCGGTACCTCCAAATGTAGCTCCTGTAGTAGGCACCATGAATTGAGGTGGTCTGGGCATGTATCCTCTTGTGATTGTAGGGAAATGATGGATTGATTCAATCAATATAACCTCAGCCCCCAGGTCTGCGAGGAGCATGGTAGCAAAGGGACCGGCGAATACTACTGGCATCGCAACAATTCTCACGCCTTCCAAAGGTAACCTGGACATCTCACTGACCTCCTTGCAATCCGTTCTTAAATAATCCCGCCTTCCCGTAATTTCACCATATCCTCTTTGGTGTACCCCAGTTGCCTGCAGTATATCTCCTCGTTATGCTGACCTAATAACGGGGCTGGATATCTGATTTTCCAGGGTGATTCTGATAATTTGAAAGGAGCCCCGGGATAGGTGACCTTGCCTGTCTTGGGGTGGTCAATCTCCACGAAGTATTCTCTTGCTTTGAGCTGGACATTGTTGAGCAGATCCTCAGGACTGTTCACTGGCGCACTGGCGATTTTAGATTTAAGGAAGATGTCAAAAAGCTCGTGCTTGTCGTGGTCGGCTAGCCAGGAGTACCAGATGGCGTCGAACTCCATCCCTGCTTCAGTGCTGAAGATATTCTGGAACCTGGGGTCATCTTTTAATTCCGGCATTCCCAGCGCTTCTATATATCTAGGCCACCATTGGGGCAGGCTGAGGGTGTTTACGAAACCGTCTCTGCATGGATATACGCCTTGAGGCATAATTAGCATCCTGACAGCTTCTCGAGGCGGCGGCCAGCGAGTGGTTATTACCCCGGCACAGATATAGCCCATTAAGTATATGATTCTTCTGTCTGCGCTGCCTGCCTGCGTCTCCATAATAGAGACATCTACGTGCTGGCCGCTTCCCTCGTCATCTGTGGCGAAGAGAGCGCCCATGGTTGCCACTGCGGCTACTGTCCCCGCCTGATACTGCACCACATTACCACCGAGTTTCAAAGGCTCTCTGTCTGCTATTCCCGTTGAGTACATCTCGCCGCCCATAGCATATTCAACTATTTCAGTGGCCTTGAACTCGCGGTAAGGGCCGGTCTGCCCGAAGCTTGAAATAGAGACCATTACCAGTCTGGGGTTCACCTTTTTAAGGGTTTCGTAATCCAGTCCCAGGTCTGGCATAATGTGTGGCCTGAAGCTTTCTACCAGAATGTCAGCATCTTTCACCAGCTCTTTCAGGATTTTCTTCCCTGTCGCAGTCTTCAAGTTGAGAGTTATACCCATTTTATTGGTATTGAGATGAAGAAAAACGCCGCTCTTCTCAGGATGAGGGTCATCCTTGAAAAAGGGGCCCATTATCCTCGCAGGGTCGCCTTTGCCGGGCCTTTCCACTTTGATGACATCAGCCCCGTAGTCAGCGAGGAGTTTGGTGCAATAGGGGCCGGC
>DATKWL010000209.1:0-18189 GCA_035529555.1 Dehalococcoidia bacterium
CGCCGTCTATGGCAACTGCCATGTAGGTGGGAAACTAAGCAACTCTACAGGCAACATCTACATTACGGGCAACTGTTATGCTGGCGACGACGTTAGCCAGGACGGTATAGGTAATATTACAATCGGGGGCGATTGCCAGACGGGCTATGACCTAATCAATACCACAGGTCATATCACCGTCTCGGGTAGCTGTCGTATCGGCTATGACCTGAGTAATGCCACGGGCGTAATTCTCTGTGGTGATTGCCTGATACGCCATGACCTCAAACAGGTTGGTGCAGGCGAGATTTTTATTGATAATAATTGTCAAGTGAGCCACGACTTAACTAATACCACAGGGTATATTTCCATCCAGGGCAATTGCCTGGTTGGTTGTAACTTTAGTCAGACTGACGTAGGTGACATCTACATACATGGTAACTGTCATATTGGTTATAGTCTGAGCAATACTACAGGTACCATCCACAACTATGGCGATTGCCACGTAGGCCAAGACCTAATCAATACCACAGGGAGCATCTTCGTCTTTGGCAACTACCAGATGGGCAATGACCTGACCAATGGTCTAGGGCATATCAGCTTCTATGGCGACTGTCAGATAGGCTGGCATTTAGTCAACACGCACTCACTCATAGGTGCCACTATCAGATTCGCAAGACCCAACCCAACCCTTGACCTGTCACTGTCCGCGACTTCAGTAATAGAGCGTATCGTGAGCAGGGGTTCGCTCACAGTAGCGAAAATGGTTGCCGGGGCGACTGCGATAATCGACCTCTCTGGTGGCACTCTCACGATAGCTGCCACCTGCACTGGTGGCACGATTGACCTTTACGGTGACTGCGAGATAACCGACCTTGCCGGCGGTGTAGTAACTATAAACGACCACCGCACCAACCAGAAAAACACCCGCTTCTTCCAGGAGGCCGTAGCCGCCACCGATGTCGATGGCACTACTTGGAAAGACCTTCTTGACCGCTCGACCATCACCAAACCCGTGCGCATCTGCGGCTTCATGGTTACCGTAGCAGGCGGCTGGGCGGGCAATGCAAAGGTGAGGATAGTCGATGGCGCAGGCAACAAGATATTTCCCTTCAAAGACGAGTATGTAGAGGCTACCGACTTCACCAGCGGGACACAGTTGACGTTCAACTTCCCTGTCGAAGTATCAGCCTCGAAAGGGTATAAGTTCCAGTTCCGCAGCAGCAATGCCGCCGATGGCGTAGGCAAGACACTGGAGTTGAATGATCTCGACGTACAGGAGTTAAGCTGATGGATAGCGCAATAAAAATAGTTGGAACCCTCGGTGCCACTTGCTGGGTGGTTCCCTCGAATGCTGTGGCTAAAGTCAAGCAGTTTGCTCAACTTTTACAGAACTCCGGGTATCTCGTATGGGTCTGTGATGGAGTGGCTGACCAGGTAGAGATAAACGCTGCTCTTGCCGCAGGTAAATCTGTCGCCTTGGGCGAGGGTAATTTCAATATTACAGCCTCTATCAACCTGGACTCAAACCAAACTCTAAAAGGCAATGGCAAAAACACTATCCTGACAACTGCTACTGCTGGCCTCATCTTTATTAGTGCTGTGGGTGGAAGTGGTACCGAGAAGACAGGAATAACCATCTCCGATATGCAGATAGACGGCGCTACTGTCAGCGAGGTTGGAATCTGGTTTAAGTATGTAGATTTCTCTGTTATCCAGAATGTTTATGCAAGAAGACACAGTTCTGGGGCTGGCACATATTGCTCCGGTATTTACCTTTGGCTTTCAGACTTTAATCAAATACTTGGCAATAACTGTCAAGGGCCTGGCTACGATGGGATTTTCCTTAAAAGCAGCAATAACAACATTATCTCAGGGACCACCTGTGTGGGGAATAACGCTGGAATTGCCCTTGACACCAGCAACAACAATACCGTCTCAGGGAACGTCTGCCAGGGGAATATCTACATCGGAATGGAGCTTTGCGCTACCAGTAGACACAATACCGTCTCAGGGAACGTCTGCCAGGGGAATAACACCCACGGAATTAACCTCATGGCCGCCCACAACAACGTTATCTCAGGGAACACCTGCGTGGGGAATTCTCAGCAGACTGACAACATTTTCCACAATATTCGTTTAGAAGACGCTGATTATAATCTCCTCATCGGCAATCTATGTCGTGATGGTGGCGGGGCTAAACAACCACAATATGGCATCTGTATCTTTAATGATGCTTGCGATAGAAACTGCCTTGTTGGAAATGACCTTTACGATAGCGGCAGAACCGGAGATTTGAACGATGTCCCAACTACTAACCCGACGCTCAAGAAGAGCAATAGAAACCTGGCTGGGACAGGGTGGATTGCAGAGGTGTAACATGGTTAACTCGTGTGTAGAAGGG
Source organism: Dehalococcoidia bacterium (assembly GCA_035529555.1). Taxonomy (GTDB): domain Bacteria; phylum Chloroflexota; class Dehalococcoidia; order SZUA-161; family SZUA-161; genus VGNW01. The sequence goes on from DATKWL010000209.1 coordinate 2,384, forward strand.
CGTCATACTACAATAATTAGAGAGAATCTGCCTCTCACCGGAAGAGAGAGACAGTATGTGGAAGGAGGATTATGGTAAATTAAGGAAGGCATAATCAGAATGAAGAGGAGGTAGGTAAAGTGATGGAGAACAAGTCTGAGCAAAAAGGAGAGCGCGAGTTCGAGACCGGTAAAGACGAATCTTGGTTTGCCAACATCAAACGAACTTATGATGAGTACCAGGATATCTCGCTTACTCAAGCTCGACAGAATCAGGCGTATGTGCAGAAGGTTTTGTCAGATGGTCAGCAGTATGACAATCAGCGTCAGGCTATTGCTAACCAGGCTCTTCAGAACGCTGTTGAGACGGCGAACATGGTCGGGAAGCAAGCTGTCAGACACAGTGACATTGCTATTGACAGGCAATGGAACGTGGATGAGGTAGCGCAGTTGGTAGCCAAGACTCCGGTTTTTCTTGACGCTATAGCTGCCGCAGTTGCTGCCGCTGTAAACGAAGCCCTTAAAAAATAGCTTTTCCTGAAAGACTTTACGGGACAGGCTAGACGTACGGTAAGTGCGCTGCTGCACGGCTGTTGAGTATCCTATCTAGGAATAGGGCTCACGCTGCTGTCATATACGTTTCGAGTAGAAAGGGAGAAGATGGGCACGAAAGCTAAGGTCGTCTTCGGCACAGGGCTTGGAGCTCTGGCTCTCTGGGGTTTGGCACGCGTGGTAAAGGCTAAGCCCAAACCGCCGTTGCCCCCAGCGAACATCGTGGTTAGCAACCTTTTAATTAGCCCCACGGAGGTCGAGGTCGGGCAAGACGTGACCGTATCGGTCGACGTAACAAACATTGGCCAGACAGCAGGGAGCTACACGGTAGTGGCGGAGGTATATGCGAGAGAAAGAGCGGACCGGAAGCGAACAGTTGACCTGCAGCCGGGCGAAACCAAAACCGTACCCTTTATCTTCACTCCTACTGAGCCCGGGGAATACACTGTCGAGGTGGGTGACCTCGCCGGTAGCTTCAGGTGCGTGCAACGGACAGGCTATCTCATAGGATATGTAATAAGTGTGGAGTCAGCGGTTGTTGGCACGGATATCCCTATAGCAGGTGCTACCGTGCAGGCGGGGGAATATTCGGCGACAACCGACTCTGAAGGTTATTTTGAGCTGGAGCTTCCGGCAGGGACACAGCAGGTAGATGTCTTGGCCGAAGGCTATGAAAGCCAGAGTGTTGCTCTAACAGTGGTCGGCGGGCAGACCACAGAGCAGTGGTTCTATCTAAATAGAACCTTTGAGGGCGGGGCCGGGGGCATTGGGGGCTACGTGAAGGCTCAAGGCGGCACTGGCATAGTAGGCGCCACTGTAACCGTGGGGCCGTACTCCACTATTACGGTAGAGAACGGTCACTACTTCATGCAGGTACCCCCGGGAGATTATGTTGTAATAGCGTCAGCGCCGGGATACCAGAGCGCATCAAAGACAGCAACAGTAAACAAGAATAGAAACACCTCTGTGCCGACATTCTCTCTTGTCCCTCTCATGACAGGCGAGTCTAAAATACGAGACGTGCTACTCAGCCAGCCTCATTCCGGGCATCCCTATTATAACTGGCTTGTAGCAAATCAGTTGCAGTGGGGATGGCAGCTTATCTATCCGGACGGCAGCGTTACTTTAGGAGGGGAAGCAGGCGCGCCATCGGCAGTAGGCTGTAAGTGCTCAGTACAGGCATTTGTGACTAAGCAGTCCAAATATTGGAAATTCGGTGACCTGATAGTTACTCGCCCCGATGGCGCCACGGAGTATGCCCACTATAGTGGCTCAGGCCTTGACTACACTATGTGGACTGTGAACTTCAACCAGCAGGGAACCTACAGGGGGTCACTGGAGCTGTTCAGCAGCACAGATAAGGTGAACTGGATTAAGACCGACGAGGTCAACTTTACGCTCGCTAAGGTCGTGTGACCAGCGAAATGAGGGCGCAATGGATAGGGTTGTGGAGCCCATAAGGATGAGCCGATGTCTGATTATAGTGCCTTCGATCTGCACCTGAGCCCCATCACAACTGATGAGGAGCTTAAGGTGATAATCGCGTTTCAGGAGATGTTGGACCCCAAGGACAGGGCAATATATCCAGGGGATGTTAAGGAGTTCACGTGGTTTACCCGCGAAGAGGTGGAGGCATGCCGCGCATATCAGGAATTCAAGTCCCGGCTAAGGCCCTGGGACATATGTCTTTACGGAAATCATGATGTTATTGAGAAGGATAAGCTGCCGGAGACTTTTCAAGTCAGAAACATAATCATCATGCATGGCCATCAGTTTGACAAGTATGCCGGCGGCTGCGCTCAGAGGACCTACTACCGGTGGGCGCCCTGGGTGCGAAATGTCTGGCTCAAGTCCCCCGGGGAACAGAAAATGGCTGGGGAGACTTCCTGGACTGCCCACAACGGGCAGATCTGGGGGGCCGCCATCAACTGGCTCGAGGCGAGCAAATATCGAATTCTCGGCATAGGACATACCCATGACACCGCGATCATAAACCGCCCCATAAGTGGCAAGAAGCTGGTAGGTGTAGGCAGCCTGCCGGAAGATGGTGTTTATCTGAACCTGGATTCCCTGCGTATATGCAAGGTTAAAGTTTAAGAGTACAGGAGGGAGAACAGATATGGTGATGCGCTGGGCCTACACCTTTGTGCTTCTCTTTACCACCCTGGGGTGGGCCTACTTCCTGATCAAAAGCGTAGAGTGGGCTGTGGCTGCCAAGACAGACGTGAGCATAATAGAGGCTGCCGGCGTGGGAACCGTGCTGGGGGTGCTGCTCACACTGAACGTAAACGTTAATCAGTTTTTCTTTCGCAAACGCCCGTCGACAGATTCAAAAAAGAGTGAATAGATATCAAGAAAACTGAGTTGCCCTGGACCGTGGTACTACCTCCACAAACTCACTAAAAGGAGAGGAATTGAAGATAAAATGGCTGATAACAGCAACCGCAATTGAGATAGTAGGCATAATCACGGTTAGCACAGGCATAGGTTTTGAAATCGCCACCGGTGCCGATCTGGGCTATGTCCTGATAACCCTGGGAAGCGTTATAACAGCCGGCGGCGGGCTTATCTTCGCTAAGGTGCTCAGAGCCAGAAAATGACGCAACTCGCAGGGGCTATCATCAATCTGTTGATATGGATAGCCTCAGTAGCGGAACGGGCTATTCGTGCCGGCTTAAGGTTGGTCCGGTTGTTAAAGCCAAAAAGGGGTGAGACGGTGGAGAAGAAGGTGAATTCCTATCGAGCGGCTAAATGCCCAGTTTGTGGCAAATTCATGGACAAGGTCGAGGCCGTAGTGCTCAATCAGTTGTCCGGGGGTACGGTGCCGGTATCGACATCGATGGACGATGCAGTGGTGGCCTGGGTGTGTCCCAATCTCAAGTGTAACAAACCAGACCAATGAACTTGACCCGAAGGGAAAGGCAAATACTTGTCCAGCTCGTGCAGGGCAGAACCAACGAGGAGATTGCGGAGCAGCTCGGCATAAAGACTTCGACAGTCAAGACATTAATGTCGCCCTTGATGCAAAAGACGGGCAAGAGGAACAGAACAGAGCTTGCAGTCTGGGCTTGTTTGGGTTTCTCCCCCAGTGCCGACATCGCCGAGTTGCTGGTAGCAAACATACCACAATTTGACACTCCCCAGCCCTAAAGGGCGGAGATTCTCACCTGTCGGGGTGATGGTCCGGCCAGTAGAACTCAGGGGTCTTGAGCTGCTCAAGGGGTATGCGCTCATAAATAGCTCCCTCCGGTCCCTTTTTTCCTGCCATTGCATATCTTATCACCGGCTTGTTCTCCAGGCAGCGGTCGCAGACAACCGCGCAGGCCAGGGGATATTTCTCAGAGGCAGGCACGAGGACATTGGAAATTGCCAGGTAAGGCCACTCAGCCAGCTTTTTCAACTGGATTAAGTTGATATGGCTGCCACCCTCCCTTATGGTATGGTCATCGCTGCAGCAGCAAAAAGAATCCCAGAGCTTCTCGACTGAGTCGTCATCCATTGCCCGCCTCAGTTGAGCTTTTTATCTCCTCAACAACTCCATCTTTGAGCAAGCATATTAGCGGTTTCCCCATATTCTCGAACACCCATTGCAGGGTTTTTTTCAGGTCTCCCCTGGGATAAACTTTGTTTTCCCCACTCGGGAGCTGTATTGTGATTTTATTCGCCGCCATGCCGGCCAGGCGCCCTGAAACAGTATTCTGCATCAAATTATCACTCATGGAGTTTTCGTTGCTCCTTTTGAATTCATAATCAGGTTAAATGCCTTTTGTAGACGCTTGAATCTCTCCGCATCGCCACCAGGCGTATCGGGATGTACATATTGCACCTTGACCTGGAAAACTCGCTTGATCATCTCTACGCTATCCTTAGAGTCGCAACCTAACAGGTCGTAGGCGTCCTGGAGCTCCTGCTTTTCATCCATGGCATTAGCCGGTTTGATCTCGACGACCGCCTTGCTCGAGGTAAGCCCTTTATAGCTGACCCCATGCCTCTCCGCTATCCGCAGCCGTTCGATCAGCAAATAACATTGCCGGAGGTTTTCAGCCCTTGAGGAGAAACGGTAGCAGGAGATCTCCTGCCAGACCCTATTGCGCATGAATCTGACAATTGCTCCCGGGCATTTTTGGCGGAGATTATTAGGGTTATACTCCCAATCAATCTCGTACTCCGATGGGTCGATTTCCCACTTAATCATTTCTTGCCGGATTTGGGACCTGGTACGTTCTACATTTACGCCTCTGTCCATAAGAATCTCCTCTTCTTTTAGGTTCATTCTCACCACCCAGCATCTTCCTTAGATTCCTTGAGCTTCGTCTCGAGGAAAGGCAATACTTGCCACAGCGGTAGCTCATGGTATTTGTCAATGTCCTTTTTAGCGACCTCGAGAAGACGGTTTGCCTGGGCCCGGGTGAAGGTGCCGGCATGTAGCGCTCTGCTCAGAGTGAAGAAGTGATTAGCTGGGCACTGAAAAGTTATGCAGCCATAAGTCAATCTCTCGCTAGCAGTGTCAAGAGTCGACTTGATCGATGTGGCTGGCCATTCCTCTTCCCCTATAGGGCACTTGAGGGTAAGCGGTAGGGGTTCCCATTTTTTCTTTTTACGCATAATTCTCCTCCAACCTCCTTTTTTAACCTGCACCTAGAGCAGATTTTATGTCCATCATCCCTCACCCTGCCGCAGATAGTACACAGCCTAAGCTCGATTCTCGACTTTCGTAGGTTGCGTTTGTAGAGCGTGTTGGAGAGCTGACGTGTCGGACGATGGCACTCTCGGTCCCGCTTGATGCACACGGAACACTGGAGATAATACTCCGTGTTTCTTTTACCACCACATGAGGGGCATAATCCAGCTTGGAGCCTTCTGTTGTATCTATCTCTTCTACTCCTATTTCTTCGGCGTCTATATGATTTGGGCATTTTGCCGACAATGCGCTTGTCCATATATGCTCTGCTCAAGGATTCTTTTTGAAGCTAATAATCGCACTACAATCATTATGGTTTAGAATTTGCGTATCTCTAAGGGCCTCAACATTAGCTCAGCATTTCTCTTTTTTGCTGATACCTCGCTGTCTACCTCCCCTGGGCTGATCTCTCCCATGTTCAGATGCACCAGAAGGTCGCTCCCCTCAATGAAGCCAACCGAGTAAGCCCACTCCAGGGCTCGCCTGACCATATCATCGAATTTGTTTATCGCCTCATAGACAGCCTTCTTAACTACACGTACCTCGGATCCAGAAAACCCTGGATAATGATCCTCGTTAACTCCCCACCCTCCCTTTTTCTTAGTAATCAGCCCGGGCAAGTCGGAAAAGAACTCTAATATGCCTGGATCTGTTACCGCCCAGGTAAGCTCTGCCCAAGCTCGCTCCATTTCCTCACCAAGATTGTCACCGCCATGATGAGACTGAAATAGATAAGGGCGGGGAATCCAATGATGTGTCTGCGTATGTCTCACTAGCATTGTTTTAGGATCCTGGGTTTGAATTTCGCGAATCCGCTTGCCTAATTCCATGAGCCCCAGACACTCAGGGCAAAGTTTATCCTTCGCTCTCCCCTCTTTTGACCCGCAGCCTGGGCATGGCGTATGTGTCCAGCCTCTACTACCCATCTTTCACCTCTTTTGAAGCTATTGATCACACTAGAATCCTATGGTCTAGTCAGGAAGGAATCCCCTTTGCGCTAAACTGCCGTTGATAATTTGTTTGAAGGCTTTTGCGGCTTGTTCAATGTTCCTAGCCTGGATAGCTCCGTCGAGCTCCTTCCAGCCAAAGTGTGGGGTACCTTCAGGTTTGATCCTGAAATTGATGCCAGTCTTACTCTCCCGCTTTATGACTTTATAGAATTTCATGACACCTCTTATCTATTCCTGCGGTCTACATTCCCCCGCATCAGTTTTTGAACCTCATTCACAAGCCATCGAAGTTCATATTGGCTCATCCCCTTGATGGCAGCTATAATCTGCTCTTTGCTGGGCCGCGGATGTTCAGCAGTGGCGATAGCTGTCCGCCCGGGCGGTCGACGCCCTGGAGGGATACCACCGCGCTGTGCCTGAGTTCTTGGCCTTGGCTCTTCTTTTTCTCCTCTCACGCCACCTCCTTTCCGAAGCTATTGGTCGCACTCAATCATTATGGCAAAATTGAGGTTCGCAACTTCTCAAAGACGTGGCAGACCATGAACCCATCATGAAGTAGGGCCACACCTATCAATTTGGTGCCGTTCAACTCATCGCTATCCATTGGATGCCCAGTTCCCTTGATTATGATGGTTCTCTTTTCCTTCCGGGCATAGGGGCTCGGGTCCACCAGCGCCCAAATACACAAAGTTTCGCGCTGATTAGCGACTGATAGTATTTGAGCGCCTTCGGGAAGCTCCAGCGTCTGCTTGTCGATCATTTCAAGTGGGTACTTCCAGATAGCCTTCATGTTTTACCTCCTTAAATTTGAAGCTATTAGTCGCACTATGTTGCTTATCCACCATAACCCTCCCTTTGTGAGTCTCTAATATCGCGCTCTATTCCCAGAACCAGACCTATAAAGACGAGCGTGGTATAGACTGCCAGCGCTCCGTAGGACATCTGTACCATAACTATGCCGCAGGACCATATCAGGGCGAAGTGAACCCCCAGGGCCACTGACAGCCCGAAGAGGTAAATATCACCGGCAATCTCCTTGAGCTCCTCCCAGTTCCTGGGCCGTCTCCAGTCCTTCCTGGCGCGCTCAATACTCAGGAGGAACATTATCCCTACTAGTACAGTCTCAGCGATGAGAATACCGCGGTTACTCTCGTAGATATAAACGCTGGGATAGGTCCAGAGGTAGGCGAAGTGCACCAGGAAAGCTATGCACATGCCGATGATAAACCAGTTCCCCAGCCGTTCCCGCAGCGCCTCACTTATCGTAAAGCGCTTCATTTTGGTTTCGCTGGCCTCTCTTTCATGCGGTATAGCCGGTATTCCAGCGCCTTGATGTTCACCACCCTGCCGAAGTCTGTTCGCTGCAGACGGCTGGCTATCCTGGGCGAGATCTGGTCCATGGGGAGATTGGTGGTCACTACCAGGGGCAAGGCGTTCTCGTACCGGTAGTTAACCAGCATGTCGAGTTTTTCCTGGGCCCAGGGAGTGGGGCACTCCATGCCCAGGTCGTCCAGGACGAGAAGGTCCACATTCTGGTAAAAGTAGAACTCCTGGTCATAGGACATATCAGCGTCAGGGTGGTAGCCTCTCCGGAGCTCGTCCAGAAACACCGGCACTGCCGCATAGCGGGCGGGCTTGCCCTGTTCCAGCCACTTCCTGGCAATTGCCATGGCCAGGTGCGACTTGCCGGTATCCACGCCGCCCATCAGGGTGAGCCAGCGCAGCTTCCCCGCAGCGACCTGCTGCGCAGCCTGGATCGCCTTCTCCAGGCCTGGTCTGGGCTCGAATTTTTCGAAGGTGCGGTCCTCGGTGGCTGCCGGCAGCCGGCACAGGCGCAGGAAACGCGCGCGCCGCTCGGCCTCGTCTGCCTCTTTCATGCACTCGCAGCGCACCAGGAGGCCGAAGTCCGGATGGCCCAGTTCCACATCGAAGCTTACCCAGCCAAGGTCGTGGCAAATCGGGCACTTGTACTCAATGGAGCTGGGCGCCGAGGCTTTTTTCGCGCTCGTCGTCTGTGGCAAGCCGCTGTTGGCCAGCACCTGGCCCAGTCTTTGAAAGCTGCTCTCTTCCTGCATAATGCCCCCTCCTTCCAGTGAACTCAGCCGTCTTCTCCATCCAGTGCCTCAACCTGAGCCGCGGGCTGCCTCTGGTCTTGGCTATCGGATGGTCCAGTTGATAGGTCGCGAACCGAGGTACCTCATGTAGTACATCCACCGCGGGGAAATCTATTAGGAGCTTGCGCAAATAATCTAGGTCCTTCTTGAAATCAAAGGGCCAGTTCTTAATGTCTCTGAGATCCCTCAGCGCTTTTTTCTCCCCCTCTGTTGCATCTACTTCTGAATGTGTTGGAACTAATTCACTGTCTGGTTGGACAGGGTTTGAGTCTGTTTGGGGAGGTTTGGTACTGCTTTCTATAGAGCTTTCTATAGTGCTTTCTATAGAGCTTTCTGCAGGCTTTTCTGAAGCTGATTTCCTGTCTGGTTGGACAGGCACCCTGTCTGGTTGGACAGGATGGCCTGTCTGGTTGGACAGGATGCCTGTCTGGTTGGACAGGGTTTGAATCTGGGGGGCAGAAACATCTGATTGGACAACACTGTCTGGTTGGACAGGGTTTGAATCTGTTTTGATACTTTGGGACACACTTTTTGCTGTCTGGTTAGACAGGGTTTTTGCGGACTCTATTAGGCGATTGAGCCAGAGGAAGTGCTGGGGCTCCTTCTCCTTCTTCAAGAGCTGCTCCGCCTCCTTGAGTGCCCTAGCGGTGACCAGCTGAGGAGCAAAGACGTCGGGTGGCCATTCATTGGGGTGATTCATCCGATAGAAGGGCTTTTTGTCTCTAGTTTCGACTGCGACCACGCCATGGGCGACAAGGCCCTTTATGGTGTGAAGAAGGCTCTCCGTTCTCATTAAAGTAATGCTTTGCCAGAAGGAGGTGGAGATAGTGTCCTCTTTCCTGACATAGCCGTCTGTCTGATTCATAAGAGCGATGATCACTCTATACTCCTGATTGGTGAATCTGGCCCTGGCCAAGGCCAGCATTGTCTCTCGGTGGTTGGGCATAAAACTGTAATGTATAGACTCCCGGGTTTGCCCTTTGAATTTCCCGCCGCGATTTGCCATGCTACACCTCTACCTGGCATGACTTACGCCGATTGCAGGGCTCGCATAGCGCCTGAAGATTATCCTCCTCTGTTGCTCCTCCTTTCGATACTGGCACGACGTGGTCACATTCCAGAGGCACGCCGCTGGCTCCGCATAGCACGCAGGTGAAATTGTCCCTCGCGAAAACCCTCCACCTTAGTTGCCTTGGTATCCCGGCTCTTATTCGTTTTTGCTCTGGTTTATCCTCTAAGCGAAGGGCCAAGCAGTTGCTACAGATGACCTCACCACTCTTCAGCGCAAAAAATGTCTTGCCGTTATAAGGCGACTCTCCTACCAATTCGGCCACTGATTTGCCGCAGTCAATGCACATGCATTGACGAAATTGCGCCGGGATGTCGTCCAAGCTCCGATAGTAGACCCTCGGTTTTGTTATTATTTGCGATTGCCACCTTTCATCTATTGTGCTATAGTCTCTTTCAAGCATCACCCACCTCCTCAGAATAATGGCGGTGAGGCAACTCACTGACAGGGGCCTCCAACCTGGTTAGCGTCGGGGAAAGAGGTCCCACTGTTTTAAGACAACTATCTCTTCATCACCGGCACCCTCCAATCCTAATTAAAAAGGTAATCCCTTGACAGCACGTATCATTCCTTGCTTTCAAACCAAGGCTCTGTTACCAATATCCTCCCATCATCGGCAAAAGCAGCATATCCTTTGGGATAAACATTCACCTTTTGAGCTATTTCGATTGTGAATTGCTTAACCTTTTCAATCGCTATCTTTTGAGCTTCGCCAGTGGCATTAAAGACAGCGTGCTGCAAAGCCATTGCCTCGGCTACTTCTACGGCGGATACACTTATTCCAGTATCGTAGAACGTTACTAATCCCTTTGGGGTAGGGAACTTTCCCACTATGCCTATACATTCAATCCTTTTCATCAATGACTCCTTTATGTGTTCCCAAGGGATAGTTACCTTTCCTGAACCTCGTCGTTATAACCACAATCTCCCTCTTAGAGCATGGGAGGTGTTCCCGGTTGCTCCGATTTCCTTTTGCTTCGCTTTTCCTGTAGTTTCTGCAATTGGAAGCGGAAACTAATGAGCTGTTCTGCTTTGAACTTATCAGCTATCTGGTCAGTCAGGAAATCGTCCATAATTACCGTAACCCCGAAGGGGCCCCACCACTTCTGCAGGTTGGGCTGGGTTACCTTCAATTCCTTGACCAGAGCCCTGATATCATCCCAGACCTTTGAAATGGGCTCCTCCTCTTTCACCCCGAAGAAATCATCTAATTCATCCTCGCTAGGCGGCTGGGTATCCGGCACTTGTTGTGTTGCTGCCGATTCCTGCTGAATGCCTTTGCAGAATTTCAACTCGCCCTTGCCGTTCGGGACCTTCGTTGGACAGTAGATACTGAACTTCCCCTGGACAAGTGGTATGTTATGAATCGGGCATACGCCATGAGGAGCTGCAGCAGGGAGAGCCTTAGCTACCTTGCCGTCAATGGTGTACTCTGCCTCAATGAAGCTAAGTGCCTCCTGGACGCCTTCAGCCTGCGCCTGAAGCTCCTGGGCTACGGCGCGAACCGTTGTAGAGGCCTCGGGGTAGGCTTCCATGAGCCATCGTTTTATTGCCCGGACCCTGGCTTGATTGCCAGGAAGCTCACCTGAGGGCTTCTTTTTTTCTTTGGCGGCTGCTGCCTGTGCCTTGGTCATCCAGCCATAGGTGCTATACTCTCTACCTGGCTCCCAATCTTTGCGTCTTCCTTTAGCTTCCCAGACCCAAGCGTCTCTATCCCCACAGATAGCCTCTTTGAGGGCTGCGTCTGTAACAAGGACGACGGAGGGCGGCCCATTCCAAGCTTCAGAGCAAGCTCGGGCTGCCAGAGAACCCATACCCATTTCAGAGATGATGGGGACTAAGACCTGCTTTCCCGTCTTGTGGTGAGTGAAAACGGTGGGGTAAATCTCGTTAAGCAGGGGGTCAAGCCCCATTCGCATGCAGTGATAGCAAAAGAGCAGGGCGGCTTTATCGTCCAGTTCGGGGTATCTCTCCTGAACGACTGCGAGTAAGATCCGGGGCTTCTGGATGGAAAGCGAGCCTGGGGTGTACTGGGCGACCTCTTTTGATTGCTCGGTTGTCATGTGTTGCCTCCTATATTTTCTCTCGAGATTTGCCTGTATTTCAGGGGGTACGGGCTGGCCTCTGCGCCAAAGCTCAGTGTAGCTCGGTATCTTCTTGAATTCGGTATGGGCTTTGTTCGTGCCGCAGCGGATTACAACTTGATTAAGGGCTGAATCGAAGGGAACCACTAGGCCACCGCCACATTCAGTGCACACATGGGTGGCTGCGATGTGCTCATATTCTCGCCAGCGTGCATCCTCGGCCTCTCTTCGTTCGATGTCCTCTTTAGTTGACATTATTGCCCTGAATCTTCTTCTCGATTAGCTTCTGCAGCTTCTCTATGGCCTCAGCTCTGCTGTGCCAGCCATCTAAGAGACGCAGCGTGATATTAGACAAGACAGTCATTCCATGGGCAGCTTTGTTTGTTGGATATATGCCGTCCCCCCCACTTTAAACCCGGGCATCTTCTCGAGACCAATCATGCCTCCCAGTAAGGCAGCACGGTTTACGGATCCTGTGCCGTTAACTCCGTGGAAGAACCCGGAGCACCAGCAACTACAGCGGGTGCCACGTGCCGAATGGCATTTGTTATTACAACGCCTTATCTTTCCCATTAGCGTTAACCTCCTTCTTCTCGATTAGCTTCTGCAGCTTCTCTATAGCCTCGTCTCTGCTGTGCCAGCCATCTAAGAGACGCAGCGTGATATCTCCCAACTCCAAACACATCTCAGCATTAGCTCGTTTGTTAAGAAGCCCTTTGCATTCACCCCTAAGTCCCTGAACGGCATAAAATAGATTCGGATAATTACCCCCCAGGGTAGTATTTATTTCCTGAAACAGCTCCGCCGCCTTCTCCAGAGACCGCTTGGAGTCCGATATCTCGCTGGCAATCTTTACCCCTGTTTCATTGGCGAACTTCCTTAAATCGGCATATCCCTCTAACTTTGACTTTTGGAGTTCCCTCATGCGTGGAAAGAAGTCCTGGTAGCCCCTGATAATGAGGGCCAGCAGAAGCTCCGTATTTAGCTCAACTGGCCTGTAGCGGCTGCTCTTAACCACATGCCATGAGTTCTCATTGCGAACTATGAGGCCGGCGCCATCAGGAAGGAGCTCTTTATTTAAAACCCCCTGAGGGCAGGCGAAGAAGAACTGGTGACAGAAATCCAGATACCGGGCAAACTTCCCCCTGTTCACATCGGCTCGAAAGTCGTTGCGGCTTACTTTAACCTCATAGACAGTAAGCATGGGGCGGGCATAGCTCGTTGCTATCGTTAAGACATCCACAATGCCCAACCTACCCCCGTGCCCCTGCAGGGAGCCTAAAGGCATATTGGACCACACAACCCTCGAGGGGTTCAATTGCAGGTGATGAGCCAGGTCTTTGGTTAGCTCAGCACCGGTTTTAGATTGCACTGTTTTAGACATTATTTTTCTCCGCAAAGGGGGCAAGGAATTAGTCGCTCATCTATCGTTTCGCCTTCAGTTAACGTGTAGCCCATGGTTCTCTTGGGCCGCTGTAATACCTCTCCATCACCATGGCAGAGAGGACAATCATCGTTCGTGACAGGATGCACACCATAGGTCTCGCACATCTGCTTCCAATATTCCGGCCTGAGTTTTAGGTCTTCAGGATCAACAGAACAACAGTGTTTATTTGCAACGCTAATTCCGCAAATCGCACACTTCAAATGAGCATCTTCTCCACAACCCTGTGATTCTTCTTCATCTCCGCCTTCATTGCTGCTGGCCGGCTCCAGGTTCTAGCCAGGGCCTTCCATTCAGGGGGGTACTTTATAAATCTATCCGCTGGCTGGTAGAGCTGGGCAAATGGAAGGCAGCCTATTTCATATATCTGGCGAAGTCTACGCTCTGCAACAGCAAGGCTTTCCCCGGCATGTCCGGTCATCACGTAGCAACGTAATTTCTCTCGAGGAAGATAATTAAGCCTTTGCACTGCCCTCTCTAGGGGAAACAATCGTCCTCCAGTGTCACAGGAGAGGAACACTTGGTTTATGCGTAGCGATCTCAATTCGTCAGCTACCCATTGGTCAATATAGTCTGTGTCCAGGCCTCCTGAGAACACCGCAGCTCGGCGTTGCTTTTTGAGCATATCAAATACCTTGCTTATATGAGACCGCGGCGCCTGAAGAAAATTGTTATCCTGGACAATGTACCCAGGTTTAACGTCAATCAATCTAAGCTTGCCTTCTCTTTCAGGAACCAGGCAGCCGGGACATCTCTTATTGCAACCTCTCGTCGTGAAAGTTACATCTTCCCGAACATAAAGCCCGGGCTGGAAATCCTTACTAGGGCTCGCAAAGGCAGGGCCCCCGATTTTGACAACGGGATAATATTGTTCCCACGCCATTAACAGCTTGGTGGCCTTCTGCATATCCCATGTGAATGTTACTGAAATATGGACTTCGTCTGCCGGCGAGCGTATCAGTGGAGGGTACCCAACAAAGGCATAATCATCTATGGGGGTCATCGATGTACGTCTAGGAAATACACGAATTGTTTTCATGCTCTATCTCCCCCAAACTGGTACAGTGATTCGGTTGGGTCCGAAATTCACGTAAATCCTATATCGACTGCGTTTGCCGCAGTCAGGGCAGGTCGATGGCCAGCACCCTTGCAATTTGGCTATTGCCCTGAAATCAGTGCTATCACAGTGCCGGCATGTATTGAAAACGATAACTACTGTATCCTCAGGCTGCAGCTCCGCAGCGCTGAGGCGGATAACGTCTTTACCTTTAGCATCGAGGACTATCATTGCTTTATCTCGCGGATGGAACGTTTTAATTTATCGACTTCTTTTTTCGGGATTAAGAAACAGACAAACTCGTCACCTTCCAGTGGACAATATGTGGTGCGCTCATGAGATTCAATCCAGTTGACGACGATCTGCAGTGCCTTATCTGGAAGATGGAATTCCAAAACGAGGCCTGCGTTCAAAAGATAGCGATGCAATGCTCTCGTTAACTTTCTCAACTCCTTCTTCATGAGTGCACCTCTTTCCCCTTAACGACCAGTTCTCCACCGCAGGTCATCGATGGGCACGGCACCAGGCCAACTGGCTCGCGGCCTTCACGTCGGCAACTTTCGGCCCACGCTGCGGCTTGCTTTTCTGCGAATTCCATATCCTTATTATCCAGATAAGTCGTTCCGCATTTGTTGCAGACAAGGATTGGATGGGATGTTTTTTGTTCCATGGCTTAGCTCCTTAAGTTGTTATTTCTCAAGGCCTCGGCCTATCTCATTAGCCCCATGGCTGCCGCCGAAGAGGTGCGCTATCCTCAGCGACAGCTCAGAGAGCTCTAACCATCTTCGAACCGAAGGCGGTTAGCTCCCGAGCCCCGGTGGGCCACTATTTTTTCTTCCATCATCTTCTCTAAAGTGGGTCTACCCCTATCCCAAGGCAAATACGCTCCATCTCATTCACAATGCTATAGTCCACAACTGAATCAGAGGAGTTCGAGACGGTTAATTTTTGATAGAGCTCTCTCAGCTTGATTACAGCCGGCATATTGAACTCCCTTGTCCTCTCGAGGTCGCCATCTGACTTATCGAAGAGGTAGGCGGTGAAAGCTAAGTTCTCTGTATACGTAAGCATGTATCGTGCAACCTTTTTCACTTCCTCTTGAGAGCTCTCTCTTTTGAGGAACCTCATCACCTCTTGTTTCGTGAGGAGTGAGCTATAGCGCCAGTAGCAATTTGGTAGCAAGGTCTGGGTGATGAAATCATTAACCTCAGTTACTGATGCTTCGACAGTCTTACCGTTTGCCAGTCTCAGGTTCATCGTCTCTTGCCCCGTCTGCGCTCGAAACTTACCTCAAACGTAAAGTCGCACTTGGCTATCTTGCACCCCCTACATACATAGGTAGCTGCGCGGTCTGTCTTTTTTGCCCTTCTGCACGAGCGGTTACACTCCGGACAGGGCTGATATTTAGGGGCGTTAGGCAATCCTGTCCAGGTGCTGATTAACCTCCCCGGTAGAGGAGCTTTGCGGGGCTGCTTCCCCACCTCAGCCAGTTTTCCCGTATCGGCTGGGGGACTTTTCCAAGTGGGAAGCTTGTGTAAAAACTTCAACAGCTCCGATAGCATCTTTAAGCACCTGCACATAATTATTAGCTCTCCCTTAGTTCGGCGATGGCGGCTCGGCCAGCACCCTGGGGCAGCGATGCGAAGGCGGCATCAGCTGCAGAATGTACGTGAGATACCCCAGCAGGTCCGGGTACTTCGTCCTTATCACCTTGGACAAGACACAGAGCGCCAAGAGCACGCAGGCCCGCGCCAGGTCGTCTTTTTCAGTGACGATAGTGCTATCGCCGCCGCCATCGGGTTGCATGGCTACGACAATGGCGTTGCTCCCCGTCAGCTCCGCGACTACCTTCCCATCCTGTGTCACTGTTACTTTGA
>DATKWL010000210.1:0-7627 GCA_035529555.1 Dehalococcoidia bacterium
AGCCAGCAGCAAATCTGCGCCCTGCAAAAAAGTCGCCCCCGGCGGCACCAGTGCAAGCTGCACCGGCCAGTGACGGAGCATGGACGGTTGTATCTTTTCTCGAGCAACTTCCCCTGTTTCAGTTCCCTCAAATTGAGTTACGGTAGCTGAAGAGCAGCCGCAGGGCAGATTCTCTTCAACCCGCTCAAATTGTGCTACTCTTGCCGATGGGCAACCACAGGGCACTTTCTCCTCTGCATGTTCCTTTGCGTGCAGGTGATGCTTGACTGCCTCCTCGTCGAACCCCACAGCTTCCTTTTCCTCGATGGTTATCGCCCCCTGCGGGCATTCACCCAGACATGCGCCAAGTCCATCGCAGTACTTCTCGCTGACCAGCCTTGCCTTGCCATCTATGATTTGCAGGGCTCCCTCGGCACAGGCGGGAACGCAGACGCCACAGCCATTGCACTTCTCTTCATCTATTTTGACTATCTTCCTTAAAGTCTTTGTCGCCATTTCGCACCTCCCTACATAAATCTGTAATTACCGTCTAACTTAAACTGCTCCTGTTCTTTCCCTCTCAGTCAAATCCGGCTCGGGAATTTTAGCAGCTTTCTTTTTCCTATCCTGCTCACGAATCACTCTTCTGGTGTACTCCATACCATTCACGGGACAAACCTCTTTACACCTGTTGCACATATAGCATTCCTGCTTCAAATCAGTCCAGCCGACCTCGACGGTGTGACAGGCTTCTCCGCACTTCTTGCAATTTATACAGTTCTCATTCCTTCTCAGCTTGAACCGACCTTTGATTACTGCCAGCGATAGCACTGCACCGTACGGACAGGCGAGACGACAGAATGGCCTGTACACAAACGCCGATATTACCACTATAGTCAAGAAGACCCAGAAGAATACTGCCCCGGTATTCAAATCGAAGAAGTCCTTAAGTCCCAGATACCTGAGCAGCCCTGTCGAAAATCCCACTGCGAGTATCACGAATGCGATAAGGAAACCGATACGAAAGACTGTGGTTATTGTCTTATTGGTGACCTTCACTTTCCTCCCCGGCAAGAGATATAGCAATTCCTGAGCTGCACCCACAGGACAGACATAGCCGCAGAAAATCCTGCCGAAGGCAAAGGACAGGGCTACGAACACTCCCAAAACCGCCCCAGCCAACGCTACAGGCACACCCAACTGCTTGGCGTTGCCCAGCAGAAGAACCTGAAACTGGTTGGGCAGCATGGGAGCGAAGATGACGAAACCCAGAACGGTGGAAATAGCCAGGAACAGATAGCCTATTCTCCTGTTGAACTTGCCCTTGCGGAACATCATAACCAGCATGATGGTTCCAATTATGGCGTATGCCATTCCGGCAATCTTCGCTATCTCAACAGCCATCTTGAACCCCCTTTAGTCAAGAGGCTTAAACCCCTTGTTAGGACTCTGCAGCCCCTAGGGGAAACAACCCAGTTGACAGCTTGAAATTTTTATTTTCAATCTGTTCGCTGCATCTCCTACCTCTTTGGGAGCCACCTTAATCTTCTTCGCAATCTTGAACGCTACCGCACAAGGTAACTTTCCTTCAACCAACGATGCCTTTATTTCATCTTCCAGGGCTTTGTTATCCATGTTCGTCACCTCCTCGATTATGGAGTCATATTCTCACAACCCTTGACCTGTTTCCATCTCTCCTCGCCCAAACACTGCCGTGCCGCAGCACACCAGTCGATGCAGGAGGGCAGTTTTTCTTTATAAATCCATTCCCCGCACTCATGGCATTTCACCCGCGTCTCATTGGAGAATATTTCCTCCTCAGCACCACAGTTCGGGCATTTATAGAGCTCCACCCTCAACCATCTGAAGTCTTGACCCGGACATCTCAGCGTCATCTCACACCTCCTCCGGCTGGCAGAGCCAACCTCTATCGCTTCATGCATTCATAATAAAGCTGAAATAGAAGTAATACCATGATTTAAATCATAAAGAGCGGATGTTTGTAACAGAGAGTTATGCAAAGTCAGGGCCGTGTTGGGATTTCTAGACCTGTGGAGGGCCTTCGCTCAGAAGCCTGAGCTTCAGTTCATCGAGGATAACTGTTTTGCCCCTGACGGAACGGATAATGCCGCCCTCTTTCAGGCGGCTCATGACCCGTATCGCCGTCTCAGTGGTCGTGCCTGACATATCCGCTATCTCCTGGCGTGTGAAGGGCAGAGTGGTGCCGAGTTTCGCGGAAAGCATGAGCAGCGTTCTGGCGATTCGCTGCTCCACTCTCTCCACCGCCAGGTCCCTCGAACGTGCCTGAGCGTCCCTCAATCGTCCCCCCAGCACATTGATGATCCTCAAAGCCACCTGAGGGCGGTTCTTGAGGAATGAGAGGAAATCCTCTCGCTTGATTCCCAACACTCTGGTTTCGGAGACAGCCTGTGCCGAGGCAGGATAGGGTTTGTTCTCGAAAACAGCGACCTCGCCGAACATCTCGCCGGGGCCGAAAAAGGCGATGATGAACTCTTTGCCGGAGGAGGAGTGTTTGAGGGCTTTCACCTGCCCTTCGGCAACTATGTAGAACCAGTCTGGGGCATCACCATCCCAGAAAACAAACTCACCGGGTGCCAGGCTTCGTTCGCTGGCAAGGGCAGCAAGTTCGACGAGTTCTTCATCGTTCAGTCTGGAAAAAATGAACGATTGCTTTATAACATGTAACTTATTGATGTTTTGCATTTGCTAATTTGCACTCTATTGCTATTTATAATTTGTGATTTGGAATTTGGCATTTTCTGCCTTGTTTCCCAATGGCAGAGTAAAGTAAAACGTGGAGCCTCTGCCAGGCTCAGATTCCACCCATATTCGGCCGCCGTGTGCCTCCACCAGCCTGCGGCATACCAGAAGTCCCAGCCCGGCGCCTTGCACCCCTGTTAATCGCTGGTCTTCGAGACGCAGGAACGGCGCAAAGAGTTTGGACTGGTCGTGTAAAGATATGCCTATACCCTGGTCGCTGATCCCGACTATCAGACGATCCTCCTCCATCTTGGCAAGAACCCTTATTGTCCCCCCTTCGGGTGAGTATTTGACTGCATTCTCCAGGAGATTATATAGAATGCGCTCCAATCTCAGTTCATCCGCCTGAACTATGTGAATATTTTTAGGCAAATCGATAACAAAGCGATGTGTTGAAGTTTGACGCCTTATCCTATCTACCACATTTCTGACCACAGTTCTGACATTTACAGGTTCCATAGTTAAATGAAGGCGGTCGGCCTGAGCCCGGGAAAGCTCCAGCAAATTCCCCAGAATATGAGATAGCGACTCTGTTTCATAGGCTGCGTCCTGCAGCAATTGACGCATTTCCTCTCGAGATAAACGTTCCTGCTCAGACAAAGCTGTATTCACAGACCCCATAATCACGGTCAACGGGCTACGCAGTTCGTGGGACACAAGTCCGATGAACTCATCCTTCAACTGCTCCAGTTTCTTTCGCTCTGCGATATCTCTGATATAGACCAGAGCTCTGGTCAGATTCCCCTTCTCGTCACGGACCCCCACAACCTTAGCCCATACCGGTATCTTGTGTCCATCAAGGCGCTTTAGTTCGAACTCTGTTTCAAGAATACCTTTCTCGTTAAGTTGAGAGTAATAAGCTGAAAGTGTCTCGGGTAATGTGCCTTCAAGCAATTCTCGAAAATCCCTACCCTTTATGTTCTCCCTGGCATATCCCAGCAAGTGGCACGCACCACCATTACAATCGATAATATTCACATTGGTGTCCACCGATAAAACCCCATCCGGGGAGGACTCGACAAGGGTTCGATAAGTAGCTTCCGAATTTTTAAGCGCCTCTTCTATCCGCTTCAAGTCAGTGACATCCTGCACACCGGCGATTGCCCCCAGATAATTCCCATTCTCATCGGTAATAGGCGAGGTAGACATGCTGGTCCAAATTCTAGACCCGTCCTTATTGAGAAATTGAAACTCATGCAATTCATTTATGCCCTGCTTGCGACGCTCCAGATTCTGTTTAGCGATTTCTATTCCTCGCTCATCCATAAATGAAAACAGGTGCTTGCCCAGCATTTCTTCCAAAGTGTATCCCAGCATCTCTGCCATGCGAGCATTCACAAATGTGGTGAATGCGTCTTTATCTATGACCCAGATACCTTCGTTAAGACTTTCAATCAGACGACGATACTTCTCCTCGCTCTCCCTCAGCGCCTCCTCCATCTTTTTACGCAGGGTTATATCCCTCGCCACAGCCACCAGCTCAATTGGATTACTGCCGGGTATCCAGGCAATTGCGTATTCGACATCAATGAGCTTGTTATCCTTTCTTCTCACCACTGTGCCGCCGTAGAAAAAACCATCTTTCTTTATCGCAGCAGAAACTATTCCAGAGAACTCCGAAGGATTAATACCAGTTGGGTAAAAGAAACTAGCATCCTTTCCCATTAGTTCATCACAAGCGTAGCCATATATTTCCCCGACCCGTTCGTTGCACCAAACGATTTTACCTTCCTTAATCTTGAAAACCGCCTCTGCAAGGTTTCGCACCAATGTCGAGTAGTGTTTCTCCGACGCCTCTAATGCTTCCTCTCTCTGTTTCAAATCCCTGAACAGAAGTCCGTATGGCTTGGTAAAACCTGTCCAGATGATAGCCCTGTATATCAGATAAAAGGCCACTATCTTTAGAAAGTGGCCGATTATATTAAAAAGGTCATAAACGCCTGTATAGAATGTGAAAAATAGTTCAGAGCCTACGGTCACAATAATAGATGCAGCCAGCAATCGAAGTACATTTCTATCGAATTTGTTACGCCACAGAAACAGAAGATAAATTGCGCCTACGAGGATAGCAGATATAACATACTCGCTGATTTTCTTAAAGGGCGTCAGCCCCACTCCTTCAACATAGCAGACGGGAAAAACCTGCCAAGCGAAAATAGACGCCAGCAGCAGCGCAGTGGTTATCAGATAGCCGAAAAGCACATAATTTGCATTCAGTTTTCGACCGATTAAGAGGGGGGCTACAAGGAGGGATATACTCTGAACGTACCTGCCCGCTATCCATAGTTGTGTGGGCAGATTAGAATCGTAATCAGGAAATACTCCCATTCCCTTGTAGCTCAGGGTATGGAGCAAGTCTACAAGGCCGATAAACAGATAAGCAATGCCTATGATAAGAAGATAGTTGTTGTCAATAAATCGCTTCGAGTTCCAGGCAAGAGCAAAAATGCTAAAGGCAACGACGACGCTGAAGACTTCCCCCACGGTATGGAAAAGAAGAAAACTGTGACGGCTGGTCCAGTATAGGCCAGCCAATATCAGAGCACCTGCCAATAACGCCAAGTATACTTGTTTGTCTGCCTTATTGGCTTGCAATAAGACCCCTCTCATGTCCTCTCGCTCCCGGCTCGGATAATAAGCCCACAGCCTCAAACCGTCAAGTCCAAGAGAAGAGATCGTTTAACATTGAGGAATGCAGAGGAGTGAAGCTCCTTTACCAGGGGTTTGGGGGTGTCCCCCAAGACTGGGGGACTTTAGGGGTTGAAGAGTGATTAAATACTCTCTATACGAACTTTGACATTCCCTGCTTATAGAGCTATTATGGGGACGCTTATAAAGCTCCTCTGGAGATGCTGCAATGAAGCAATTTCGCATACTTGTAGTTGACGATGAGAAGCGTATCCTCAATTTCCTCAGAACCAAGCTTAAAGCCTCAGGATATGAAGTATTGACAGCAGCAGATGGATTCGAGGCTCTGGACCAGGTGCAGGCTCAAGAGCCTGACCTTATATTGCTCGATGTGCTCATGCCCAGGATGGATGGCTTTGAAACTCTCAAAAGGCTGCGCAGCTTTTGCTCAACACCGGTCATCGTCCTCAGCGCCAAGGGGTCTGATGTGGACAAAATCAAGGGCCTTGGCCTAGGTGCTGACGATTACCTGCCCAAGCCTTTCAATCCCGATGAGCTTATCGCCAGAATAGAAGCAGTAAAGCGAAGGATTAAACCCGGGCAAAGAAAACAGACCTCGGAGCTGCTAGCTGTTGGGAATCTGACCATTGACTTCAAGGCTCGGAAGGTTGCTCTAGGCAATGAAGAGAAATATTTGACCCGAATCGAGTGGCTTCTGCTCAGCGAGCTTGCTCTCAATATAGGCCGTCTCATGGCCTATGAAGAACTTCTCTCTCAGGTATGGGGACCTGAATATCGCAATGATATCCAGCTACTCAGAACCTGGATGAGCAGATTGAGAGCCAAGCTGGATAGAGGCACCGACAGCCCGGAGCTAATCTCCACAATACCCAAAGCGGGCTATATCATGAATGGGAATCCAGTTTAACATATTTCGTAGCCGCCATTGTTAACATATCGAATTCTCGGATCGGCCTCCGCTTAAAATATCCCCAAAATGTGATAACTTTTTAACCTTTTTTGCCCCCATTTTATGACTTCTTCATCATTGCCTCGCTATCATAGCTTTTGTATAAGCTCTCCGGGCAAAAGTGGCGGTTCGTTTTATACTTCCCTTTTTAGGTATCTTCATCGTGGATGCCTTTGTCACTCTGACCGAGAAGGAATCGCCAACTAAAGTGTGCTTATTGCTAATTCTTCGCTAGTGGAGAAAAGATATGCTTGAGGGAAAACGAATAGCCATTCTAGCTGAGGAAGGATTCGAGGATTCCGAGTTAATCGAACCTCTGAGAGCCTTGAAAGACGCCAGTGCTAAAGTTGTGATTGTGGGCAGCGGGTCGCATGAGACCTACCTTGGCAAAAGAGGTAAGGCGAAAATCAAGGTTGACACGAGCGCAGATAAGGTCAACGGACAGGACTACGATGCTGTAGTCATCCCCGGCGGCTACGCACCCGATAGAATGCGCTTGCACCAACCCATGATAGATTTAGTTAAGAAAGCCTACAATTCGGGCAAGATTGTCGCTGCCATTTGCCATGGGCCACAGCTTCTCATCTCAGCCGGCATAGTGAAAGGACGCCGTGTTACCTCATGGCCCTCCGTGGCAATAGATTTGAAGAACGCCGGCGCGAAATGGGTGGATGAACCGGTCGTTCAAGATGGTAATCTCATCACAGCGCGTAAGCCGGCTGACCTGCCTAGATTTAATAAAGCAATAATAGATGCACTTAAGAACTAGTTCGTGTCAATATGGAAGGGGGTGGTCGGATACAGAAGCAGCGGCGAGGTCCCTTGGCAAGGAGAAACCCAAAGCTTTAATGAGGGGTAGGTGAATAAAATGGCTAAGACAGAGATGACTAAATCTAAAGTGAAGAAATTGCTAAGTGATGTGCCGGATGAAAAGCGTTTCTGGAGCTGTGATGGACAGCTATTAAAAAACATTCCTGAACTGGAGACTTCCTTGAAAGAGATGAACCATGATACTTTTCATTATCATGTGAACGATAGTAGGAATGACTTCAGTAACTGGGTCAGGGATGTGATCGGGGATGAGAAACTGGCACAGGACTTACAGAAAAGCAAGACCCAGGCTCAAGCAACCCGATGTGTCAGCGAGAGAATCAGTGAACTTAAGTTACATATAAAAACCAAATAAAACTAGACGTTAGCTGTTTCTTTTGGTTCGTGTTGTTGCTGAACTGGATGGGGCAAGACATGGAAATTCAATAGCGACTCCTA
>DATKWL010000211.1:0-6703 GCA_035529555.1 Dehalococcoidia bacterium
CCTTACTTGTGGTGGGCGCGGAAACCGCGCCCCTACGGTAATCCCTCTCTATCCCCCTCTAGAAAAATGGGAGAAATCCAATTCGAGTTGAGCTTGTCCAGGGAGCTGTCCACCCTTGTCCAATGTTGTAAGGGCACGGCATGCCGTGCCCTTACTGTTTTGAATTTGGAATGTCGGGTTTAAGATTTGCGCTGCTTGGGTTCGAGAAGCGTGAAGCCACTCTTTTTGTCTTTAACGCGCTTCACTTTAGCGCCGAGGATTTCATAGAGAATGGCCTCTGCCACCAGCCAGGTCTTGACGCCGGGGCGCAGGCAGCCGGTCATGGTCTGCCCCGACCTCCCCAGCGCAGCGTGAATATGTAAAACGGGCTTGCCGTTTTCGTCGGGTGCCAGCACCCCCACTCCCGCTACCTCGTGTGCGCCGTCAAGGGGCAGCAGCATGGGCTCTGGCGGCATTTTGTTGGAGTAGCGGGGCCCGACCACTATCTGCCCTTCCCCGATTCCCCCTACTAAAATAACATGCCCCACGGATACGCCTTTCTCTTCGGCAAATTTCTCGATGCAATCCGGCAGTTTATCGCCGTCCTCAAGCCTAATCACGAAAACCCTGCCCAGTTTTCCTTCACTTGCCTTCATTGGTGGGCTCCTTTCCTGTGCTCAAGCCTCCAGAAACTCAGCCTTGAGGGAATTCAAAGCGCTAATCCGAATGCTGAAGTTAATACATGTAGCCCATGAATCTCTTGGTGGTGGCCACTACTTCACCGGGCGTGTCTTTGGCACATTTCATCAGGGCTCCCTCTATCCGCTTGGTTCTATAGACGCCGGGGTCGAAATGCAGCGCCAGCGACGAAGGCTCAGTTATTATTTCCTTGAGCGTTTTCAGGCTTTGGGCGGGGGTCCTGTTGGCTGTGTTCAGATAGTATGCGCCTCCGGTTACCGATAGAAGGGTAGCAAAGTAATAGTTCTGGAAGTCTATATTCAGTAGAGCCCGCTCTCCCTTGTGGTTGATGAGATTCTCTTTGTTTACCAGAACATAGGGATTGAGCCAGCGCTCAACTCCGGCACCACGCTTGCCGCTGCCTGAGAGATAGCGCATTTTCCCTTCGTAGAGTATCTGAACTGCTTTATCGGGGGGCAGTCTCTCTAACTCCGGAGCCCCCTCCTCTCGATGCAGGAAGACAACTTTCTCTATGGAGGTAAATCGAGCTAGCTTATTCTGTTTCTCTATGGCTGTGCCGCCGCTTACTATATCCATGGGGTTGACCATGGCTCGTGAATTCTCAAAGGCGTCCCAGATATAGTTCCCCTTATCATCTACGGGCACATTTTCTATAGGACAGGTATCGAACGCTTCTGCCAGCGCTGGCTGGGCCAGGGCCGTATCCGTCCTCATGTAATACCATAGCTCGGAGTAGCGGCCTATGGCCAGCCTGGGCCTGGCCTCCTCATCGTAGCTGAACATCACATAAATCCAATCGTCGGAATGGATACGTGCCCCGGGCTCGTCCTTGAGCATAGCGCAAAGCGTGGATTTGCCTGTGCCTGTGGGCGCTATGATGACCACGCCTCTACCGGCGATGTCCAGACATGACCCGTGTATGGAATGGATTCCCATAGGCTGCAGAATGTCCATCCCTATGCCCAGGCCGCGACTTTTCTTCTCGCCGTAGTAAGATGAGTTTATGCTCAATGCGGTTCTGGTCTCAGGACAGTACCAGAAATGGGGCTCCTCGTCCGGCACATCTATAATTAAATAGAATATCGCCTGGTGCTCGACACGCGGAGGCGCTACCGGCCAGTTATAGTATTCCATCCTCTGCACATTCGGTGAGTTGGTCAAGCCGCCGATAATAGCCCCACCAGCTACAATATCCCATCTTTTCTTCCTCGGGTCTTTTTCCAGTAACGGAAGATATTTTTCGAGCAATTCATCCATCTCAGCCTTAGGCGTCTCGTAGTTGCTGGTGCCCCTGGCTGTCACCTTGGTCAGCACATCATTAGCGTGCCTGGGGTTACCCGTAATCTCCTGCATGGATATTTCATGCTTATCATGCAGGCTCGCTGGTACTTTGAAAATCTGGTCGTACTCCAGTCCCTTCTTTTCCATATTGATATCTTTCCCCTGTAGCCTCCATTAATGCAATGGCATAGATACTATCATATGCCCATAGTGTTTACAATAAAATGGGGCATTTATGAGAGATATTAGAGCCAAAGTTACAAAAAGGGTTGTGACAATCGTGAAAGTAAGTTATATTCTAATTGTCTCAGCCCGTTTCATTTAAAAAAATTCTTCCGAATGAAGTGGTTATATGGGTGAACTGGGTATTCTAGGAGATATGGCCATAGTTCTGGCGGCTGCCCTCCTCGGGGGCATAATAGCACGCCGCCTAAAGCTGCCTATTATCATCGGCTACATTCTGTCGGGTGTTGCTATCGGCCCTTATGGGCTGAAGCTGGTACAGGATGTAAAAGACGTCGAGACTCTGGCCACAATCGGCGTCGTGCTGTTGATGTTCACCATCGGCATGGAATTCTCCTTCAAGGTGCTCAGAGACATAGGGAGAATCGCTGTATTCGGAGGCATAGCACAGATAATCGCGACAGCAGCGATGGGTTTTGGCGCAGGGCGATTGTTCGACTGGTCGATTACCGAGTCTGTTTTGTTCGGCTTCTTCATCGCCATGAGCAGCACCATTATCGTGTTGAAAACGCTCATGGAGCGCGGCGAGCTGGGCACCCCCCACGGGCGTGTGATGCTGGGCATTCTGCTGGTGCAGGACCTCAGCGTAGTCCCCATAATCATCATTCTGCCATCTCTGGGTGAAGGTGCAGGCACTGTGTTCACCGGGGAGTGGGGTTGGACTATCCTCAAAGCGATTTCATTCCTGGCGGCGATTCTTGTCCTGGGGTTCTGGTTTCTCCCCTGGTTTATGAGAAGGGTGGCGGAGGGGCGTGCCAGGGAGCTTTTCCTGCTCACTGTGGTGTGTCTCTGTTTCGGCGCAGCTTTCGGTGCCTATTACGTTGGTCTCTCGGTAGCGCTGGGAGCTTTTCTGGCCGGCCTCATGGTCAGCGAATCTCCCTATGCTCATCAATCGAGGGCTGAGATCGGCCCGCTGAGGGATTTGTTTGCCACCCTATTCTTTGTCTCACTGGGAATGCTGGCTGACCCGTCTTTCACTGTGAATAATATCACGGAAATTGCCATCATCGTAACGATAATAGTAGCCGGCAAATTCGTGATAGTCTCTGCTGTAACCTGGCTGTTCGGATACAGCGGGAAAACAACCCTGTTTGCCAGCAGCGGCCTGTTTCAGATCGGAGAGTTCAGCTTTATTATAGCTGCGCTGGCTCTGGAGACCGGCGTTATCTCCAATCATGTGTACTCCGTGACCCTGGCTGCTGCAGGAATCACTATACTGCTGACTCCGTTTGCTATGGGTTTGACTTCGGTGGTGTATCATAATTTGGTACAGAATAAGAGATTTTCCGGACTGTTCTCAGCCCGCGTCGATATCGGGTCACCGGACAAAGGAAAGAAACTCTCTAATCACGTCGTTATCTGTGGCTATGGTCGCACCGCAGAAAACCTGGTTCGGGTTCTGGAGCGCCGAAATTTCCCGTATCTCGTTATCGATATCGACCCGAGGGTGATCGAGAAAGCACGTCGCAATAACATTCCCTGTATCTACGGTGATACCAGCAACCCGCATATACTGGAGCAGGCTGGATTAGACCGGGCAAGGGTTCTGGTGGTTACTGTCCCCGACCCCATAGCATCTGAGCTTGCTGTGGAGAATGCCCGCAGGATAAATCGCAAACTGGACATAGTGGCGAGGGTTCACAGGGATGAGGATGTCGAGGTGTTGCGGGAGAAGGGCGTTACAGAAATGGTGCGCCCTGAACTGGAGGCGGGGCTGGAAATCATACGCCATACTCTACACCGTTTTGGCTTGACCTCGCAGGAGATTCAGTATGTGGTGAATGCCCTCAGGGAGGAGGAGGTTCGAACCACCTCGGAATAGCGTACCTTGATTTTATTAATTCTGGAAAAGCATTAAAACAATCTACCTTGATTCTCTTTTGAAATATTTGAAGTAGAAAAACAACCCCAGGAATAGAATCAATACCGCTACTAAATTGGCAGCAATTATGACAGGATCTTTCAGGTGCGTGCCGTAAACAGCCCAGAGCGAGACGCCTGCGATAAACTGGACGAAGGTGAGGGGGCTTATATCTTTTACTGACTTTGTACGCCACATCTTGACGACCTGTGGCACAAACCCAAAGGTGGTTAAGACAGCGGCTGCCGCACCGACGACATACCAGGCGATATCATTCATATTAATATTGGCTAAAATGCTAGACTGTCACCAGTCCCGTGTCAAGGGCTTTTAGAATTTGTTCTATTCTCGTTTTCGTTGTTCCCATCCAAGTGATGACTGGTGATGACAAAAAGGGTAGAATATGGGGCAATGCTGAAATTTATGGGTTTGCATTTTCTTTAGGAAAGCTGGTTTCATTTGCCTAAGAATGACGATTTCAGACTGGACCTGCCGCCTATACCTCCGCCGTGGAAAAAGAAGCCGGGGGATAAGGTTTACCGCGTTCCCAGGACAAGACCATGGCGAATACCTCTACCGATGGTTCGCAGGCCGAGGTCGCATGGCGAGTCTACCATAATTTTGGTATACGGCTTTGCTGCCTTAATAATACTGGGCACTATCCTGCTCATGCTGCCCATATCGAGCAATTCGGGCGAGTTCACCTCTCCAGTTAATGCCATTTTCACAGCAACCTCGGCAGTATGTGTTACCGGTTTAGTTGTCGTCGATACCGCTGACTATTGGAACGGCTTTGGACAGATTGTCATCCTTGTTTTGATTCAGCTCGGCGGACTGGGTTTTATGACCAGTGCCACTATATTTTTCCTGATGTTCGGGCGCAGGATTGGGCTCAAGGAAAGACGGCTCATTGGTCGCTCTCTGGGGTTGGAGAGGATGGGTGGCCTGGTGAAGCTAGTGAAAAGGATTGTGATTTTCACTGTAATAATTGAGATTATCGGGGCTGCCATTTTCTATATTCGTTTTTCCATGGAAGGCCCTACAGAAGCGGCTTTATGGAAATCGGTGTTTCAGTCTGTATCGGCTTTCAACAATGCCGGTTTCGACATCTTCGGCAGCTTTCGCAGTATGCTGGACTATCAGTCGGACACTCTGGTGGTTTTGACTACCGGTGTCCTAGTAATTCTGGGCGGCATCAGCTTTGTGGTTGTGGCGGATGTAGGTGCGGTCCGCCGTTTCGCCAGGCTAGCGCTGGATAGCAAAATTGTGATTGTGACTACCGCAGCGCTTCTGATGCTGGGAATGGGGGTTTTCTTGCTGACGGAATACTCCAATCCCGACACACTGGGACCCCTCTCTGTACCATATAAATTCCTTAATGCCCTGTTTCACTCTATAACTCCCAGGACGGCGGGCTTCTCCACAATAAATGTGGGAAGTATGGCGGACTATTCGCTTTTCTTCGCTATATTGCTTATGTTCGTCGGCGGAGCTGCAGGCTCGACCGCCGGGGGCATAAAAGTAAATACATTCGGCATGCTCATTGCCACCATGTGGAGTTCGCTTAAGGGCAAGGAAAACGCCGGAGCCTTCGGTAGGGAATTCACCAGCCAGCAAATTCATCGGGCGCTGGCTCTGGTGATGTTGGCTCTGGGGCTTATCACAGTAGTAGTTTTTGTTCTCACTGTTACGGAGGAGTTCAAATTCCTTAGCATCTTGTTTGAAACCTTCTCCGCCTTTGGCACGGTGGGCTTGAGTACAGGCATAACTCCTGATTTATCGATAGCGGGAAAGTTGATAATTACCGCTACTATGTTCATCGGACGGCTGGGGCCGCTTATCCTGGCGCTGTCCCTGATACAACGCCAGTTGCCCAGTAAATACAGATACCCACAAGACGAAGTGAGGATAGGATAGGAGGACGATATGAAGAAACAGGTTTTGATTCTAGGACTGGGACGGTTCGGAATCAGTCTGGCTACCACACTTTTCAACATGGGCCACGATGTTATGGCAATCGATAACGATGAGAAAAGGGTGCAAAGTGTAGCGTCTCAGATAACACATGCAATTCAGGCCGATGCTACAGACGAAACGGTTCTCAAGGAGCTGGGCGTAACCAGCTTCGATGTGGCTATCGTGACCATGGGTGAAGCTATACAGAACAGCGTACTTTCGACAATATTGCTGAAAAAGCTGGGTGTGCCCTATGTGATAGCCAGGGCGGAGGGTGAATTACACGGAAGCATACTCGAGAAAATCGGAGCTGACAAGGTGGTCTATCCGGAACGCGAGATGGGAACTATGCTGGCACACGGGCTGACCCTGAGCGATGTTGACGATTATATACCGGTGGCAACCAACTACGGCGTCTCGAAACTGAGAGCGCTGCCATATTTCGTAGGGAAAACACTCTCTGAACTTGAATTGGGTCGGAAAGGCAAATGGGGTCTGGCGGTGCTTTTAATTAAACGAGGCAAAGAGGTCATAGTCACGCCGGATATGGAGGAGAAGGTTAAAGAGGAAGATGTCCTGATACTGTCAGGAAGCGATGAAAAGCTGGAGCAGTTCCTGGAGGAGGCTAAAAAGAGCCTGAAAGAGCAGCGAAACGAAAATCAGAACAAGTGATTATTTGGTAGC
>DATKWL010000212.1:0-3777 GCA_035529555.1 Dehalococcoidia bacterium
TGGGCGCGTCTTAGCCAAATATGGGTCTAGTATCTCTACCACCCCCTTGAAAAGCTCGGCGGACATCATTAATTCGGAGAGAAAGTACTCCCCTTTCTGGTACCGTTCGCCGACTATAATCATACCCCTGCGGCACTCGTCAAGGAGGTGAAGCGGGTTTTCACCTTTCTCACACCTACGCTTCACCATGTCGAGGGCCTCATCTCTCTTAAGCTCTACGATAGCCATAGCCAAGTCTTCGGACATCCCTTTTTCTCCTTTCTGATTTTCTGATCACAAATTACTTCAGCTACCCAATGCCAGCAAAGGCGATACCTTTTCATCTCCTTTCTAAGTCTGGCTACTCTTGTTCACAAAGACTCAATGAGGCGGCCTCGAAAGAGAGTTTTGAATAAAATCAAGGTGTCAGATCGCTAGGTCAACTGACACACTGATTTTTACTATTTCCCAACACCAGAAATCAATTGCCACAGGAATCTACCCATTAGTTTAGCGAAAGGTAAAGGCAAGAACAAGGCCTAAAAGAGCTATGAGAGGTGCTATTATGGGAACAAAGTTTGACTCAGGCAAGCCATAGGATGTGAAATAGGAGATTCCGTTAGACTACTGAACGCCGGGGAGGGTAGCTTTCAACAATCCTATATCCCGTGCTCGCATACTGGCGCGGGCACGATTATCAACATCTAATTTCTGGTAAATGTGCTTGAGATGGTTCTTAACAGTGAAAAGCGAGATAGCCAGCTTCTGGGCTATGGCTCGATTTGGAAAACCCGCAGCAATAAGCTCCAGCACCTCTATTTCTCGCTTGGTAAGAGGTTCAGCTATATGACCCCATCCAATTTTTAGCTGAGAAGGAGCAGTGCCTTCAATCCTTGACTGCCCGTACTGGTTAAGGTTGTCTAAAACAGGCATATGAAACGCGCCCAGCAATTTGGAGACATAGGATGGGGCAATGCCTCTGGAGGCTGCCCGTTGGAGAAGTTGAAACATTGGCAGTCCTTCATCGATGAAGACCCGTACATAGCCTTCGTTCTCAGTCATGGCTAAGACATTCTCCAATGTCCTCAGGGCGCGTCGTAGTTTCCCTTCAGCATGAAGAACCAGGGACTTCAGAATGAGGGCCTCGACCATGATATTTGTCCATCCTTTCCCCTCCACATCCTGGCACACGTCCTCCAACAGCTCAAGCATCCCCTCTCGTTTTCCCTGAGCCAGTCTTAACCTTACAAAGGTCAATAATGGTATCTCTGACCATACGTCACGCATATCGTTCCCATAAATCCCATATTGTATAAGATCAGGTGAAGAATCTTTCTGAGCTGCCTCGCGCGACTCCATTGGCAAAAGTTTTGACCAGGTATGAGCATAATCAGACGCCGCTGCCACATTGCCCACTATTAACCACAGACGGGTCATGAAGATATCGGCCGGTAAGAAGATATCGGCCGGTAAGCGATGTCCGACACTACCTTCATGTGTTATTTTTGCTTGGCGGGCTATGTCTATAGCAGCATCTGATTCCCCCAGGGCAATCTTTATTCGCGCCAGAGCCATGTGACCGTTCAAATGTATCACCGGTTCCGATCCTTGCTCACTTAGGTCTATAGCCCGCAGAATATTATCTCTCGATTCATCGAGATAGTTCCATTGGTAAAGTATCTCGCCTAAAAGCAGACGGGCATAGCAGGCTACAGGTGATTCCTTGCCATCGCCGGCTGTACCAAGCTGAATCGCCTCCCGGCAAACTTCCGCCGCGCTATGCAGGTGACCCCAGGCAAATCGAACATGGGCAAGAAGAGCAGTGACCAGAGTGGTATGATAGGTATAATTTACTAACTTAGATAATCTAACACACTCTTCGCAGCAGCGATAGGATGCAGCTAGTTCTCCATTGGCCCAATAACTCACCCCCAGAGCAGCGTTAATTAGACATCTTGCCATTGCCTCATCTTCAGGCAAGGACTTCAGTTCCTCCAACCACGACTTGATCGACCGGGAGACATTCCCATTGGCACTATCATCTATCGCATTAACGATGGCTAACAAGCCCCGGGTTGTGTCAGCATCTAGAGAACTTAGCTGCGCCGGTGTTTCCATAGCCTCGCTTATCAATCTAATGTATCGTCGATAAGGCTCTCCAATTTCTGGCTGTCTAAAGGCTTCGCAGGCAAGAGCGCCAGCGATGCAAATCCGCAAGTTTTTATCAATCAGTTCTTTAGGCAGCTTGGTTACCCAGTCCTGAATCATGCTGTGCTTATCTTGCCCCAACACAGTAAAAGCAATATGCTGAATCAAGTCTGCAGCCCGGTCGAATTTCTCTGCTGTCAGAGCATGCTCGATAGCATCTTCCATCTTCCCCTGGCTTTCGTACCATTCGCTGGCCCGGCTGTGCAGAGCAGGTAATATACCCGGTTGCGTCGCTTCTAGTTGTTTATGCAGCAGATCCCTGAAAAGGTGGTGGTAGCGGAACCATCTGCCCTCATCGTCGAGAGGCTGTAGAAATAGATGGTTAGCTACCAGCTTTTCCAGTATTCGCTGGCTGTCATCTCGTCCGGTAACAGCCTTGCACAGAGATTCGTTGAGGCGCTCCAGAATGCAAGTCTCCAGCAGGAAAGTGCGAATATGTTCTTTTTGCTGCTCCAGCACTTCTTTTGCCAGATACTCCATAATATCTTTGTTAGTCCCTTTAAAAGCGGGCATGAATTCAGTGGCATCACGGCATCCCTGCATTGATACTGCCACCATCTGCAGTCCTGCAATCCATCCTTCAGTGCGGTCATGTATGGAATCCACCTGCTCTTGGTAAAGGGCGAGGCCCATTACCTCATTCAGGAATGAATACGTTTCCTCGCGTGTGAATTGTAGGTCGCTGGCTTTTATCTCGGCCAGATGGCCGCGGCCGCGTAACCGCGCTAGGGGCAGCGGGGGATCAACTCTGCTGGAGATGAACAGGCGGACCTGCGGCGGCAAGTATTCCAGCAGAAAGGCCATTGAATCGTGTATGGCTTGAGTATTTATCTCGTGGTAATCATCGAGAACAATAATCAGGTCAGGTACCGCTTCGGAAATTTCATTGACCAATTCTGTCAGGGCTGACTCTACAGATGGCTTTCTGAACCGAAGCATAGCCAGTGTATGTTCGCCCAGACCCGGCTGTACCTTCTGCAGAGCTATGATAAGACTGGCCCAGAAACTGGCGAAGTAATTGTCACGTTTATCCAGCGAAAGCCACGCGACGGGACGGTTAATATTAGCCAGGGCTTCGCCTAGAAATACAGTCTTGCCGTAGCCGGCGGGGGCAGAAACCAGTATTACTTTACGGGATAACGCAGCATCGAATCGCCTGCGCAGGCGGGGGCGTTCCAGGAATTCTCTGGGAATTACGGGTATATGCAGCTTTGGCGACGGCTGTGCCAAGCCCGGACTTCTCTCGACTTTCCTCCCCGAGGTACTGCTTACGCTCACCGCACCCTCCAAGTCACAATCACATTATAACCACAGCATACGATTGTGGTCAACATTTGGCAGTTCTGGGTTTAACTCGGATATTTGGGCTAGGCTTAACCAAGAAGTTTGGGCCGACAGGTTATGTCATTTCTGACATACTCAGTTCGAAGTAGGTATATGATACGAAAGCAAGTGGTTTTCGAGCTCTTGGTTTTAAATAAAATAGGTGCTTCGGTGCAGGCTTCCCCTTTTTGGAGCGGCCGGTTCATCCGATAAGTGGCTGGCTTAACATTCCATCAAAATTGTTTGCATGACCTGACCCCGTGTTTC
>DATKWL010000213.1:0-3269 GCA_035529555.1 Dehalococcoidia bacterium
TACTTACACAGTACCCAAGTACAGGGGTAAAGGGCTAATGACCTACGGTTATTTCAAAAGGTTTCAATTCCTCAACGAGAATGGTTTCGAAACCTCGCGAAATGTCGTGTCCCCCGACAATATATCATCCCAGAAATCACACGCTAAGTTTGGCCCGAGAGTCGTGGTAAAAGCACGTCATGTGAAGTTCTTTTGCCGGGAATCCTGGAAAGAGACGCCCTTTTCCAAAGAGTGAATTCTGTACCCGGACCCTGTTTTTTCAGATATCTATTTTAGTGCGAAAGAATACTGGTATTTGTATTAAGGAGTACAGATGATGAATCGTTTCGAGGGCAAGGTCGCTATTGTCACCGGTGGAGCTGCCGGCATTGGCCGCGCTATTTGCGAGGAGTTAGGCCGCAGGCAAGCGAATATGGTTATTGTGGCAGATATCAACGGAGAAGGAGCTCAAGAGGTCGCTTCAGCCATCATGGCATCAGGAGGCAAAGCACGTGGAGTTTACCTGGATGTAAATCAAGCCATTAAGATGCAAGAGCTAGTGAGTGATACTGTCTCCCAACACGGTCAACTTGATTATATGTTCAACAACGCAGGTATCGGAGTAGGAGGGGAGTTCAGACACTTAAACCTTGAGCACTGGCGACATGTTATGGACGTTAACCTCTGGGGTGTTATCTACGGTACGTCAGCAGCTTATCAAGTCATGATTAACCAAAAGTCCGGCCATATCATCAACATCTCTTCACTGGCTGGCCTGGTTCCACTGCCGATGGGGACGCCCTACGCCACCAGTAAGCACGCTGTGATGGGGTTCTCCACATCGCTACGAATAGAAGCAGCCAGGCTCGGCATCAAGGTCAGTGTGGTTTGCCCTGCTTTCATCAAAACAGGGATTTACGATACGACGCCTTTTGTCGGCCTCAAGCGTGAAGGGGCGGTCTCCGAATTAGCCTCGATGAGGATAATGAGTCCAGAGCGGTGTGCATGTATCATACTGCGCGATGTTGAACGTAACAAAGCCATTATCGCTGTGCCCAAGCGTGCCCGGCTCTTGTGGTGGCTCCATCGCGCCAATCCGGCCATAATAGGTTTCTTTCTGGGAAAGCGCCTCGCCAAATCTCAGGCTCGATAAACTGAGCGAATTTAGAGTTCTGTCCACCGCTCAGCGTATAGTGTATATAGTGATTATCGAGTTACAGGAATGATTCTTCTATTCATGCGGCATGGTTCTGGTGGCTATGATATTGGCGCCTGTGCCGGCAATATCTTTGACTACCACATCCAGCATACTTACGGTATACTGTAAATCAATTCGCCTGAGTTTTTTCATTATATCTGAAAACAATCGCTTCGGAATCGGCTTATCAGTGCGCACGGGAATAACCGGCCATTTCGCTCTCTGAATGCGAACAGTAGTGGTTAATATGCGCATCGGCTCGATTAATTCCTGCCTCACGAATTCATCCGATTTCTTGCACTTGTTTCCTTCCATCGAGATGACCTTGCCACCATCGTGTATCACATCTATCTCACATCCAATGGGGCAGATCACGCAGACGAAGTGTCTCTTCTCTTGAGCCATGTTATTTCTCTCTTATGCTGACCTTGATTGGTTTGGTTACGTCTGTCAATCTCTCCTTTGGCACCTTCGCTCTTATCATTTCATTGGGCCGAGCATAAGGCCTCTTTATTTTCAATTCCAGCGGTGAGACTTCTATTACCACAGGTTTCTCGATTGGCTCGGCAGCACGGATGAACAAAATGAGGTCGTCCTGGAAACTGTAGCGCTGGGGAAACAGCAATCTCACATTATCACCCGGTATGACCTCGACCAATTTGCCCCCATTCCTGAGTCCTCCTAACGCATATTTTGCAGCGTTAGCACCGGCGGTTACGCCGGTCTGGGCAACATAATCCACCAGGTCGAAGACGGTGGAGACATTACCACACGAGAACATGCCCGACACAGAGCTCTCCATGGTTTCTGTCGTAACCGGCCCTCTTGTTCCATTGCTTAGTTCTATGCCGGCTTTCTTTGAAAGTTCATTTTCCGGAATCAACCCTACAGAAAGCAGCAATGTGTCGCATGTGATGGATTGCTCACTTCCCTTTATAGGGTGTAGTTTATCGTCGACCTTGGAAACGACCACGCCTTCTACGCGTTCTTTGCCTCGTATCTCGGTGACAGTGTGGGATAGATGGAGCGGTATATCGAAATCGTTGAGGCACTGAACGATGTTTCTCTTCAGTCCCCCTGGATAGTCCATTATTTCATATACACCTTTAACCTTAGCTCCCTCCAGCGTAAGCCTTCTCGCCATTATGAGGCCAATGTCACCGGAGCCCAGGATGACTACTTCTTTGCCCGGAAGATAGCCGTCAATATTGACAAATCTCTGTGCCACCCCGGCAGTGAATATGCCTGCGGGACGGGTGCCGGGTATCCCGATACTACCTCTGGCGCGTTCGCGGCACCCCATGGCAAGAACGATACTTTTCGCCCGAATCTCAAGCACACCATGCTCGGGACTGACTGCCGTTATAATCCTGTCTGAGGAGATATCCGTCACCAATGTATTCAGGTAGCATTGCACATCTGTCTTATCTATCTCTCTGATGAGACGTTCGGCATATTCAGGGCCAGTGTAGTCTTGCTTGAATTGCTCCAGCCCAAAGCCGTTATGTATACACTGCTTCAGGATGCCTCCCAGTTCCTCCTCTCTCTCAATGAGAAGGATATTCTTAGCCCCAGCTCTGTGGGCATGTATAGCGGCCGTGAGCCCGGCGGGTCCGCTGCCGATTACGGCCACATCAGCTTCTACTAACATCTGTAATCAACCTTCTGGATTTGTTATCTCAACCTGGGATAGTTGGTTATCTCAGCAATCTTGCGGTGCAGTGGAGACAGGGCAGGATACATTTTCACATATACTTCCTTGAACAGCCTGTCGTATATTCTCGCGTTCTCGTCCTTGGGCGTGAAGGTGTCCTTCACCCTGACCATATTATCGACAGCTTGCGGGAAGCTGTTGTGAATTTTCAGTGCTATGGTGGCGTCGATAGCGGCTCCCAGCGCTGAAAGATTGCCAGTGTGCATTCTTCGGGTCGGCAGGCCAAAGACATCGGCCGTTATCTGCATAATCTCGTCGCTCTTCGAACCTCCGCCGCCGACTCTTAATTCGGTTATTTTGCTGCCTGTATGTTTTGCCATAAGCTCGCCCAATCTACGCAATTCGTATGCAATTCCTTCTATGACAGCCCTGTACATA
>DATKWL010000214.1:0-3255 GCA_035529555.1 Dehalococcoidia bacterium
TTTCGGCGCCTCGGTGTCCTTCCAGAGAGTCCTCGTAATACCCTTTGCCGTTGCGTGCATAGGGGGACTCTTGATTTTTATGCGCTGGTTCAGGTTGGGGCGTGCACTGCGCGCTGTTGCTCAGGACCCGGAAGCAGCCTCGCTACAGGGGATAAACATCAACAGGATGACGGCGCTGGCCATGGCCATTGCCGGCGCCTTGGCCGGTATAGCCGGGGGCCTAATGTCAACAATATATGCGGTAACCCCTGCGCTGGGAGGCCACATAATCCTGCCTGCCCTCATCGTGGTGGTTGTAGGAGGGATGGGAAGTGTCGGGGGTGTTACTCTCGCTTCGATTCTCTTGGGTTTTGTCATGACCTTCGTTACCACTCTCGTTGACGGTGTTACAGCAATGATGGTTTCTGTTGCCGTTATGGCTCTCGTATTAGCAATAAGACCACAGGGGTTAATGGGACATGTCGTTACCTAACATAAGAAGTTACAGGATTGGAGCTCTGGCGTTCGCAATTATACTGCTGTGTATTTTGCCCTTTTTTGCCAGGCCATATCTGGTTGAGGTTGCCATGATTTACTTCATATGGATGATCCTCGCTCAAAGTTACCGCCTGGTAGTCACGATACATGACTGGCAACTATACCATGTTGTGCTGTACGGCGTTGGCGCCTACACCAGCGGCATGTTGGCAAAGAATCTCGGTGTTCCGGTCTTTGCGGCCATTCCACTGGGAGGGGCAATGGCAAGCCTGGCTGGGGTGGCGATTACATCGGTCCTGCTGAGAACCAAGGGGTGGGGATTTTATATCGCCACCTATGGGCTGGCTGAATTGATCAGGTTGAGCTGGATGAAGTTTCGCAACCCGTTTGGGGGATCCACGGGCATAATAGACATTCCCTACCCTCCGGTAGTAGCAGGAATAGATTTCAGTGCGCGTATTCCCTACTACTTCTTCAGCCTGGGGGTGATGCTCATCATAATGTATATGCTGTATCGCTTGGAGAGATCGCGGATAGGTGATTCCTTTAAAGCTGTCTCCATGGACCCGCTGCTGGCGGCGTCTACCGGGATAAGCATCCCGAGACAGAGACTCCTGGCATGCGCCATTGGTGGGTTCTTTGCCGGTATTGCCGGTGGCCTTCTTGTTCACCGGCTGGGCGCAGTGGACCCGAAGCTATTCAACATAACCACCATGCTGTACCTTCTCATCTGGATAGTGGTTGGCGGTACCAATAGCTTCTGGGGTCCTGTATTAGGGGTATCTGTGATGTACTCCCTTTTCGAGCTCTCACGCCCGTTAATACAGATAAGGCCCATGTTCTTCGGCATTGCCATGATATTGGTCCTGCTCTTTATGCCCGGGGGATTAGAGGGTATGGTCGCGAAGGCTGCCGCCTGGTTGCGAAGGCTGCGGGGTGTGCAGACAGCGGAAGCAGAATGAGGTTGCCTCCGATAGTCTGATTGTTAATGAAATGAGAAGCAGTATAACGAGTAAAAGTCGCATGGTGAGGGCGACAATAAAATAGTACTTGAGGAGGTTGATTTACTCTGAAATATAATTTTAAAAAAACCTAACTATTGCAATTTCTATTTACCTCATACCGACATAAAGGAGAGACGGGCTTATGTCAATACTTGAAGTGAGGGGAGTGAGCAAGCATTTCGGCGGTCTTGCCGCGCTAAGCGATCTTAATCTCACCATCCAGGAAGGGGAAATAAGAGGAATAATCGGCCCGAATGGTGCGGGTAAGACCACCCTCTTCAATGTCATCAGCGGAGTGTACCGACCCACCTCAGGACAGATATTCTATATGACGGGCAAGCGTATCGACGGCCTTGCCTCAAGCAAGATAGCTGAAATGGGACTGATCCGTACTTTCCAGCGTACCGCACTCTATCCTAACTTTACCGTCCTCAGAAATGTCACCGCAGCCCGCCATCTTCATGCCAGGGAAAATATCTTTAGTGTGTTTGCCGGCGCGGTTAAGAAAATGGAAGAGGTTAATATTAAAAAGGCTTTGGAAATAGTGGAGTTCATGGGGCTGGGATGCCTCCAAAATGAGCTGGCAACAAACCTGCCTCACGGTCACCAGAGAGCTCTGGGTGTTGCCATTGCACTGGCCTGTGAACCCAAGGTACTGCTGCTGGATGAGCCTTTGACCGGCATGACCCCCACTGAAAAAGCACAAATGATAGATCTAATAAGAAAAGTGCACCAGCAGGGCATTACAATCCTGATGGTGGAGCATGATATGAGATCTGTTATGGAGCTGTGTCACTATATCAGCGTGCTCGATTTCGGAAAACTGCTCGTCGAAGGAACTCCCGCTGAAATACAGAACGATGAATCTGTAATTACTGCGTATCTGGGGACTGAAGATATCACATCTCTGGGAGGTGAAAAAATTGCTACTTGAGATTAAAGATATCACGGTTCACTACTACAAGGTGCCTGCCGTCAGAAACCTCTCGATAACTGTCGAAGATGGTGAAATTGTTACACTTATTGGGTCGAACGGAGCCGGTAAAACTACTACACTCCGTGCCATCAGCGGTTTGAAACATCCCACTACGGGGGAAATCCACTACAAAGGACAGAGAATAGACAATCTGCCTCCGCATGCGATAAATGCATTGG
This sequence comes from Dehalococcoidia bacterium, assembly GCA_035529555.1. GTDB lineage: Bacteria > Chloroflexota > Dehalococcoidia > SZUA-161 > SZUA-161 > VGNW01. Next base: position 2,637 of record DATKWL010000214.1, read on the forward strand.
GGATTGCCATGGTTCCCGAGGGGCGACGGGTCTTTCCTCAAATGACTGTTCTGGAAAACCTCCTAATGGGTGCATTTCTGCGAAAGGACAAGGGCGAGATTCAAAAAGACCTGGAGGGAGTGGTCTACAGGCATTTCCCATGCCTTAAGGAAAGAAAGAGGCAGGCTGCAGGCACCTTGAGCGGAGGTGAGCAGCAGATGCTGGCTATGGGACGTGCGTGCATGTCGGCACCCAAACTAATCCTCATGGATGAACCTTCGCTGGGACTTTCACCCATCATGTGCGGGGAAATTGGGAAAATCATAAAAGACATTCAGACCGAGGGCAAGACGGTAATTCTCGTTGAGCAGAACGCACGACTCGCTCTGGCTCTCGCTCAGCATGCCTATGTTATCGAGAGCGGTGATATCACTCTATCCGGCCCGGCAAAGGAGCTACGCAAAAACGATGACGTGAAAAAAGCCTATCTGGGCGGCTGAAAGGCTGACCGCACAGAGATCAGAAAGGCCCGGTTTGTGTCTATGCGAACCGGTCTTTTTGGTAGCCACTATTAGTGGCGACAAGCAGGATTTACGTCCTCTCCCTGAATCTTCGAACAGCTCCTTTTATTTTCATATCC
>DATKWL010000215.1:0-5899 GCA_035529555.1 Dehalococcoidia bacterium
GATGTGGCAGCATACCTACCCCGAATGGGCGAAGAAGCTGGGCATCGAATACAATATCAAGGCCAAGCACTACAGCGAGGTCATAACTGAGAAGATAAAGTCGGGCGAGTTCAAGTTCCCCGATAACAAGCTTCCTCCTACTACGGTTACCTGGCATGATTCATGTCACATCGGCCGAGTGTCGGGGGTTTATGAGCCGCCGCGCGAGCTTATCAAGGCTATACCTAATGTGAAGCTGGTTGAGATGAGCCATCATCACGAGAACGCGCATTGCTGCGGCAGCGTGCTCACGCTCATCAAAGACCCGCCTGTGGCTGCTGAGATAGGCAAGACGCGACTCGATGAAGCGCTGGAAGCTGGCGCAAACAAGGTTCTGGCACTCTGCCCCTGCTGCGAGTTCCAGTTCCGCGTCACCATTGACAAGAAGAAGATGCCTATTGAGGTGATAGACCTGGCGCGCTTCGCAGCTTCAACGCTGGGCTACAAGTTTCCCGACCCCCACCCCGAAGTTCAGAAACAGTGGGCGGTGTTCGAGGGCATGATTGCTTTGATGTCGCCGCAGGGCTTCGCCGACCTTATGGGCACCATGTGGCCGGAGCTTATAGACGCCATGCCCTTCGGCATGGGCAAGATGATGAGGGTGATGGGCAAGATTCCGTTTACTCTGGAACTGATGAAGCCCATGTTCCCCATTCTGTTTCCGAGGCTGCTGCCCATGATGATGCCCAAGGTGATGCCGACGATGCTGCAAAAGGTTGGCGAACGCGTACCCATGCCCGACTATATGGCTGAGCAGATGCCAGCGATGATGCCCGGCATCATGGACAACCTGATGCCGCATATGATAGGCGATGTAGTTCCACTGGTGACGCAGCCTATGATAAACTATCTGAGGGGGAAAGACGGGAACTAACAAAAAAGTCAGGTAGTTTGTAAATGAGCCATAACTTTAAAGGGTTTCTAATAGGGCTGCTCCTGCTAGCAGGAGCAGCCCTTGTTTGCTCCTGTTCGGGGCCACAGGGCTCTTTGCCTAGTGTGACACCTGCTCCAACTCCCACAATAGCTTTTTACTACACATATGAGGTCATAAACACCTATCCCCATGACCGCAATGCATTCACGCAGGGGCTGGTGTACGAGGATGACGTGCTGTACGAGGGAACAGGGCTCAAAGGTCGCTCCTCGCTACGCGAAGTGGAACTGGAGACGGGCAAAGTGCTGCAGAAGCTGGATTTGGTGGCACAGTATTTCGGAGAGGGCATCACTATCTGGGGTGATGAGATAATCCAGTTGACCTGGCAGTCGCACGTCGGCTTTGTTTACGATAAAGATAGCTTCGAATTGCTCCACGAGTTCAGCTATCCCACCGAGGGCTGGGGCATCACGCACGATAGCAAGCGTCTGATTATGAGCGATGGCACTTCCACGCTGCATTTTCTTGACCCTGAGACACTTGAGGAAATCGGCAGCGTCCAGGTTTACGACAGCAACGGCCCGTTGGTCAGGCTCAATGAGCTGGAATATATCAATGGAGAAGTTTACGCCAATATCTGGCAAACAGACCGCATCGTCAGGATTGAGCCTGAGACAGGTAGAGTTACAGGTTGGATAGACCTGACAGGGCTTTTGAGTGCCGAAGATCTTAGCCAGCCCGTTGATGTGCTCAATGGCATTGCCTATGATGCGGAGCATGACCGACTGTTCGTAACAGGCAAGCTCTGGCCCAAGCTCTTCGAGATAAGACTTATCCCTCAGGACTAAAGACTAACTATAAGATTCCCCTTAGGTTATTATTTATATGATGTCTGAAAAGGTCCTTTTCACCTGGAGCGGCGGCAAGGACAGCGCCATGGCTCTGTATGAGCTGCAAAGAGAAAAGCGTTATGAGGTAGCGGCACTGCTGACCACTGTTACTGAGGATTACGACCGAATCAGCATGCACGGCGTGAGGCATGTCCTCCTGCAGCAGCAGGCGACATCGTTGGGCTATCCGCTTGAGATAGTATATCTATCTAAAAATTCCTCCAATGAAGAGTATGAGGCCCGATTGAAGGAAAAATTATCGCAATACAAAGCTCGAGGTATTTCCTTCGTGGTTTTCGGGGACATCTTTCTGGAGGACTTGCGTAAGTATCGAGAAAATAACCTGGCGCAGGTGGGGATGAAGGGGGTATTCCCGATATGGAAAAGGGATACCAGAGAGCTTGCTCATACATTTATAAACCTGGGATTCAAGGCTATCATAACCTGCGTTGACTCCAATGCTCTCGATAAAAGATTCGTGGGCAGGGCATACGATGAGCAGTTTTTATCCGAGCTTCCCGCCAGTATCGACCCCTGCGGCGAGAACGGCGAGTTCCATTCCTTTGTCTACGATGGGCCCATATTTCACAAAAGGATAAAATACAGAAAGGGCAGGGTTGTACTGAGAGACAACCGATTTTATTTCTGCGACCTGGTGCCTGTCCAATCTGTAGGGGCGTTCGATTGAACGCCTAAAGGAGGCTGAAGATGGTCGAGCGTCCTGTTAAGAAATATCCCATCCTGGGCTGTTGCGGCTTAGATTGCGGACTATGCCCCAGATATTATACGGTGGGCAGTTCCAGGTGTCCCGGGTGTGCCGGCCCCGATTTCTTTGGGAAACATCCCTCCTGCGGCCACATAACCTGTTGCGTAAAGAAGAAAGGGCTTGAGGTCTGCGCTCAGTGCAACGAGTTTCCCTGCTCGAAATTTGCCTCCTGGCTGGATAAATTGACGCTGGAAAACTCCTTCCTGACTCATCAGAAGATAAAATCGAACCTCTACTTCATTAAAGAGCAAGGCCTGGAGAGGTTTCTGAAGCAGCAGGGCAAACGAATCAAGCTGCTGGAGAGAATGCTCAGAGATTTCGATGATGGTGGGTCGAGAAGCTTCTATTGTATAGCGACCACTCTACTGCCCGTAACGGAACTGGAGGCATTGCTAGGCGAGGCTGAGCGAAAGATAAAAACGGACAGGGTCAAATCGGATGATACCAAAACCAAGGCTAAAATCCTCAAGGAATTGCTCAACGGCTTCGCAGCAAAGGGAGGAGTCGAACTCAAATTAAGGCGCAAAAGTAGGCAGTAGAAATGGAAATATTAGATGACAAAATAGAGAAGAGAATACAAAGAGACATCATAGCTCCCGTTTTAAATGACAAATACACTCTCTCGATTAGAAACATCGCTCCTATAGCAGATGAACTCCATGCCAACATCCCGGATAATAAACGCATCTCATACGGTATAGTTCATGTAATCAAAACACTCAGTGGATATCTATATGCTCAGTTTGTTGAGACTAAAACCTCGGTGTATCAAATAACGTCGAATATGTTTAGAGAGAGCGATGATTTCAAAGGCAAAGGTGTGGCGCTGGGTGTGCTGTCCTGCTACGGACTCGGCGATTATAAAGAGGTGCTCCCTTATTTCGAATCGGCTGCCGCCTCTTTGGATTGGGAAATGCGCGAGCTGGCTCAAATGTTTTTTCGCAAGCTCATTAAAAAACATCCAGACGCGATGCATGAGTATCTCCTGAAACTGGTAAAATCGAAGGACGCCAACATACGGCGATTTGTCGGCGAGACCCTGCGTCCGGTGCAGGAGAACAGGTGGTTCTATAAAAACCCCGATTATCCGCTGTCTGTTTTGAGGCACATGTTTAAGGAGAGTTCAGCGTACCCTCGCACTTCGGTAGGGAACAATCTTAGCGATTTAGCCAGGCGGCTTCCCGAGATTGTTTACAGCTTGGTTGAGGAACTGGTCGGCAGCGAGGACAAAAATTCTTACTGGATTGCATATAGAGCTTGCCGCAATCTGGTGAAGAAAGACCCTGTTAAGGTAATGGCGCTGCTCAAAGTTGATGAGTATAAGTACAAGGAAAGGACATACAGGCGGATTGACTATCAGGGAAATTGAGGCGAAATCCATATTGCGCAAACACAAGCGGATTGACTCCTGGTTTATCTCCTGCTACGGGATGAATCTGTACCGGGGATGCACCCATAGCTGCGTTTACTGCGACGGGAGAGCGGAAGGCTACTATGTGGATGGCGAGTTCGGCAAGGATGTTACGGTAAAAGTAAACGCTATAGAGCTGTTACGCAGGGAACTTGACCCCAAAAGAAAACGAGTCCCGTTCCGGCGCTGCTTCATCATGGTGGGCGGCGGCGTCGGTGATGGCTATCAGCCGGTGGAGAAAAAATACCATTTGACTCGAAAAGCACTTGAGTTGATGTACGAGTACAATCTACCTGTGAGCCTGCTTACGAAATCAACGCTTATCGAGCGGGACATCGATATCATAAAGAGAATCAACGAACGGAGCAGGGCGATTGTCAGTTTCAGCTTTTCCTCGATGGACAACAAGATTAGCGCCATGTTCGAGCCGGGTGTCCCGCCTCCGCACGAGAGACTGAAAACCCTCTCCTTGTTCAAGAACGAGGGCATTGCCTGCGGCATGTTCCTGCTTCCTGTGATACCTTTCATAACCGATACGGCGGAATTGATGGAAGAATCAGTGAGTAAGGCGAAGGAAGCAGGCGTTGATTTCATCATTTTCGGAGGCATGACTCTGAAGGAGGGGAGGCAGCAGGAGCACTTCTACAATGCGCTGAGAAAAACCCATCCTGATCTGGTTGCGGAATATCAGAAAATATATCGGGGAAGCGAGTGGGGTGAGGCAACCAAGGAGTATTACGACTTAATAAATCGCAGGTTTAACAGCATTGCCAAAAAGTATCAGATGCCCAAACGTATCCCGCCGGCACTGTATCGGGATATACTGGACCAGAACGATTTAGTGGTGGTTATGCTGGAGCATATCGACTATCTTTTGAAGCTGGAAGGGAAACCTTCGTCTTTCGGCTATGCCGCTTATTCTATTTCGCAGTTAAAAGAGCCACTCTCGAATTTGAAAGATGATTTGCAGAAAATAAAGGGGGTGAACAAAGCGATAGAGCCTGTGATACTGGAAATACTCGAGACCGGAAGCTCGTCTTATTACGAAAATTTGCTGATGGGATGAATGAAAGGAGACTCAATGGCAGATAACAGTGACTTGATTGCATACTGCGGGCTGTACTGCGGCGATTGCATAAGTCATAAGGGGAAGGTCGCTGACCTGGCAAGAGACCTCAGGAAGGAACTGAGGGCAGCGAAGTTCGATAAGACAGCGGCTTTCCTGGCTACCATCCCATTCTTTGAAGCTTATAAACACTACGATGAGTGTTATCAGGTGCTGGGTGCGCTGGTGAAATTCCGCTGCAAGACGACCTGTAAGGGTGGCGGCGGCCCGCTCTTCTGCAAGATGAGGAAATGCTGCCAGAAGAAAGGCATCGAGGGCTGCTGGGAATGCGGTGAGTTCGAGACCTGCAAGGAGCTGGACTTCCTCAAGCCCGGCCACGGCGACGCTCATATCAAGAACCTGAGAAAGCTCAAGAAGAGCGGAGTAGACGCCTTCCTGGCGGGCACGAAGTACTGGTATAGCGGTTAGCATTCAGCAGTCAGCAGTACATCTTATACGTTTTTATTGACTTAGGGGCACGGCATGCCGTGCCCCTACAACATTTGTTAGAAGCGCTGGCACTATAATAATTTGCTGACGATGTTAGAGAAATGTAGGGACGAGGTGCCCTCGCCCTTGGGCGCATGCCATGCGCCCCTACAAGACGCCTTTGATGCTGGATTCTGGTATACTACAGGGTAGCTCGAGGCAGTCTGGAGATATGCTACGTGAAATGTGGGTCTAGGCGTGGTTTTGGAGAGGGAAGTGCTGAAGACAAAAGAGGCTTGTAGAATATGAAAATGGTAATATGTACAATTGAAGAACAAAGATTTATTATTGTAGATCCACAACAGTTTTTCGATCAAAATATAGA